>JAZKEU010000011.1:18555-178611 GCA_040386775.1 Bdellovibrionota bacterium
CCTGGTCTAATTGAATTGGGAAAATGGAAAATCCCTGCGATCTTTGCTGTCTGCGCCTTTATGTTCGTAGGATTTATTTTACCTTTGGGTGGGATTTTAATTTCGGCTTTAAGCAAAGTCCAAGGTGAATTTGGTTTAGCTAATTTTACATTAGAAAATTTCCGTAGAACTTTATTTGATGTCCAAGAAACAGGAAGAGCTTTTTCTAATTCTTTAATCCTGGGAATCAGCGCTGCGACCATTGCATGTTTACTTGGAGTTTTCCTGTCCTACATCCAAACAAAAACAAAATTAAAAGGAAGAAATCTTTTAGATGTGATTGCTTCCGTTCCTTACGCAACTCCTGGAACAGTTGTGGCTCTCGCGTTAATCTTGGCTTTTAGCAATGGCATTATGGGAGTCGGCCCAAGCTTATACAACACTCTCGGCATGCTCGCTCTTGCCTATATTGTTAAGTACTTAAGCTTTGCCATGAAGACCACGGCCGATGGCTATAGACAAATTGATGATGTCTTAGATGAGGCCGCAAGAGTTTCTGGTGCAGGCTGGGGCAAGACTATGACCACCATTTGGCTTCCTCTTATGAAAGCACCTATGGTAGCGGCATGGTTTTTAATTTTTATGCCGGTAGTGAGTGAGTTAACAATGACGATTCTTCTTACAGGTCCTGGGTTAGAAACAATAGGGACAGTAATTTTCCAGTTGCAAGAATACGCGGATGCAAGTGGCGGTGGCGCTTCGGTGCTAGCGATCATGGTTGTAGTGATGGTGATTTTAATTAATTGGATCGTAAAGAAAATATCTAAGGGAAGGTATAGTTTATGAGTCAGGTAAAATTTGAAGGTATTCAAAAACAATATGATAACAACGTCACCGTGGTTGAAGATTTTAATCTCATCATCCAAGACGGAGAATTTGTTTCTTTCTTAGGCCCATCAGGCTGCGGAAAGACTACAACTCTGAGAATGCTTGCAGGCTTAGAAAAAAATACCGGCGGAAAAATCTACCTCGGAGATGATCTTGTTTCGGACCCACAGAATGGGTTCTTTCTTCCCCCAGAAAAACGTCACATCGGAATGGTTTTTCAATCCTACGCTGTTTGGCCACACATGAATGTTTTTGATAACGTCGCCTACCCACTTAAGATTCAGAAAAAATCAAAAGCCGAAATCGAAGAGCGCACTTTAAAAATGCTAGAGCTTGTGGAAATGAAAGGCCTAGAAAAAAGAATGCCCAACCAATTGAGCGGTGGTCAGCAACAGCGCGTAGCCTTGGCGCGCGGCTTGGTGATGCAACCCAAAGTATTATTGTTGGATGAGCCACTTTCGAATTTGGATGCAAAATTAAGAGAAAAAATGAGAAAAGACATCCGTGATATTCAAAAAAAATTAAAACTCACCGTTGTTTATGTGACTCACGATCAAATCGAAGCCAACACCATGAGCGATAGAATCGTCATTATGAAATCAGGAAAAATCCTACAAGTAGGAACCCCCGCCGAGATCAAATCAAAGCCTGCCAATGATTTTGTGAGAGAGTTCATTCAGTAGATCAGTTCGCTGATAGTAGTTAACGGCCATTTTTCACTGATTATCAAGTCAGCGTCTATTTGAAAATATCTTGATTGTAAAAGCAGGGTTTAAGGGGCAATATAGCTATGCCCTTCTAGGGCAAGTCCGTTTTCAATTCCTTCAAAATACAGCGGGAGCGTCTTTCTCGTTGGTGATCGATACAATTCGCTCTCAGAATTATAGATTCCAAAATGGAGTTGAGGGCGACATAGAAATCCATTATTAGCAGTTCTTGCTATAACCTGACCACGTTTTACATTCTGGTTTTGTTTTATAATTGCTTCAACGTGCACGTATTGAGCGACAGTTCCGTCGCTAGATTTGATTTTGATATTATGGGCTAACTCAGAGTATTTACTATTGCAACCTCCGCCTTTATTGGGCGCCCATATTTCTATTACTTTTCCATCTTCAACCGAAATGACGTCGCTACCAAAAGGGACATCAAAATCCCAAGAGTATTCATTTCCAGGTTCTGAATGCGAGGCTTTTCCAAAAGTACCTTGAGACACAAAGAAAGCTGTTCCTGAGTTTAAAGGAATTGAAATTTTTTTGTAAGCGCTGCTATCTGTATTCAAATAAGGATTCACGGTTGAACAACCCGTCAATAGAATCAGAGCCGAGTAAAGGAGCTTCATAATTCAATCTTTACGCTGAGAACCAGATTTGTCCATCAAAAGGAATAATTTTAAGCAAATAAATAGCTCAAAAATCATGACTTCATGACGGAGTTCCAAATACTCGCTCTGTAACAAGTTTATGATGTTGAAAGCACAAAAGTCTTAAATTCTGAACAGTGGTTTCACCATTAAATGCCATAGGCTTTATGTGATCGTATTGGATTAAATGCTTTGAATTGCATCTTCTCTTTGTTTTCTGATCAGTGAAAGTACAACAGCCTTTATCTCTCATGTATACTTCTTGCTTGATAGTTCCTGGAATATAACGATTAACTGGTTTACATATTTTTCGATTCTTGGAATCTGAAATTTCTTTGGATAAAGTTCCAACAACATTTTTATTTATCTTTTGAGCTTCCACTTCTTTTTTTAATTCCACTTGTTGCGAGGTAGAAGCTCTGCGTTGTGATGGGTCTTTCTTCTTAATTACCATATCGCACATAAGTTCTAAGAGTTTGTTCAAGTCTCCTTCTGGGTTTTGATGAGAGAGTAAATTTTTAACTTGGTCTATTTTATCTTTAAGATCCTTTTTTATAGTGAGTTTAAGCTCCGTATATTCTTCGCTGATTATTCTCTCCTTTGATCTTGTGATTATAGGCTCAGGTGAGAGCTTGATAAGTTCTAACTCACATTCTCTCGTCGATTTATTCTCTATCTTTTGTACGAGCTCTTTCTTTTCTGAAAGATTTAAGGGCTTTTCATCTTTATAAGCTTGTCTGATAAAGCTTTGAATCTTGGCTGCATTGGAAAGGCTCAAAGAACCTTCTTTGATTTTAGCTTCAACTTCAGGAAGATCACGAATTAATCTCATAGCACATATTCTTCTTTGGGCTTGGGACTCAGAGTATTTGAGTTCTCTTAAACAATATTCAAAAATACTTGAAAAACCCATTTCCAAATGAAGTTTTCTATTTTCTATCTCCCTTAAATGATGGAGTATCTCGGTAGTTATTTTTCTTTCTTCACTAGAAAGTCTTTTGGCATTTTCTAGTAAATTTTGATTTGAAAAATGTTTTAAGTTCATGTGTATCTCCTTTAATGAAAAGAACATACCACGATATTTAAAACTTAAAGATTTGAGAAATTTAAAAATTGAAAAGCATATTCATAAAACGATATTAGACACACATAAAGGCTTTCTATTAATCACAACGAAGATAACATTAAAAACAGAAGAAAATATAAAAATAACTAAATGCAATTCATTTAATCCATCAATAAACTCGTCAACTTTATTCTAAAAAAATGTTTTTAAATAACGCACAAGCGACACATAAAGGTGCAGGGTACTTTTTGGGTTTTGACGCAGCGACAGTACGAAAAACTAAGGGGTACTTTTTCTTTTAGCACTTGCGAAACACAAGTAGGTGGCGCTTTTAACACTTTTAACGACTTTCTCAAATCTTGCGAAGACTAATTTTTTGCATACTTTTAGAATAATTTGTCTCAATTTGAGACTGATGCTTTTCTCCATTAAAAACCTACCGATAAGAAAGTATGTCTCAAAATCAAACTACAAAAAATATTAAGAAGAAAAATGTTTTAATTATTTTTTTACTATCAAGCGCAGCCTTTGCTCAGATTGCTCTTTTTCAGAACTGCGGGAATATGAAAACAGCAACCAGTAGCGTAGGCTCTTCCGGCACCCCTGATCCTGTAACTACATATGCCTGGCAACTGAGTGCATGGACTTCTTGCTCTTCACCGTCATGCGTACAACAAACAAGAACAGCAACATGTATGAAGACCGAGGACGGCATAACTTCTGTTGAACCTAATTCATTGCTTTGCGGAACTCAAAACCAATCCTTATCACAATCTTGTGGAGTTACAGTTGCTGCTTGTAATACAACACCAGGAACTTGCACAAATTCTGGTTCACCGGTCTGTGTGAATGGAAGGTTAATGCAAGCGAGAACATGTTCTCCTGTAGGATCTATTTGTTCTGGCGGTTGTCCAACTTTAGATACCGGATCCTGCGGAACTCCGACAACCAACGGAAACTTATTTGTTCCCGCCGTCACAGCAGGAACTACGGATATCACTTTACACCCGCAAAGCTCTACAATTTTAAATCAACCAACCAATGTTGTATTCGGTATACCTTTCCCTAAAGGGTTTGTGGCAAGCACGGCAAATATTCGCGTACTCAATTCTGCAAACTCAGAAGTTCCATCTTTTGTGACGGCAATTAATTATTGGAGAAATTTCCAGACGCCTGCTACAACGATTTCATTAAAATCAGTGCAAATTGGTATCACTTACACATTCACAGATAGAAATCCTGTAACGATGAGAGTCCAATGGGGAACCGCCAGAGCAAACACCATCACTTCGACTTTCTCTGCAGCCAGCACGTGGGTTCCAATTTCAAATGGCGTAAATCCATCGGAATACCCTGCCTCAGGAAACGTTCAAGAACCAAGGGTGTACGTTACGCATTCACCAAGTTGGTTGAGCCAATCATTATTGAAAACCAGAACTACTGCTTTGAACGAAGTTTCCTCTTACAATTGGTTTGATACAGAATTTTCAGACTTCTCTACGCAAGCAGCAAATGCCACCGCTCATCAAACAACTTCTGAACCATGGCTGTATGATAGAGCTCAAACACTTTACTTTATGTATTTCAGAAGCGGAAGTGTTGACTGGTTAAGACGCGGTCATAGAGCTTCGCAATTCTATAAAGCCAATATCAATTCCAGTGGTGGCTTTGTCTTGGGCGGTGATTCTAAATACGTTTACGGACAATCCATGCTCTACGATATGATGATCACAGGAGACACCAGTTTAATTCCCGTGATCGAGAGAACCAGATTGCCACACAACGGTTGGCCAACGACATTCTCTGCAAGCACAGGATTTTGGACAGAGAGAAACCAAGCCTATGCAATGTTAGCAGCGCTTGCAGCATTCGATGCGACAGGTTTGGCAACAGATGCCACAAGAGCAACAGCACTTTTCAATAACGTTTTCAACATGCAACAAAATCCTGGAAATGGCTGGACAAGAATCGGTTGCCCTTTGCACACCAGAAATCAGCACGATCCTAGTGAACCCATTCCTGATGTGATGTGCTCTCCTTGGATGGGCGCATTGATCGCTGATGCTGTGTGGAGATACTACATTTTGTCTCTTGATAATAACGCTCTTATTTATTTAGCCGACTACGGCGATTATATCCACAACTACGGCCTCGTGACGGAAGGTGGATTAAGAATTCCATACTATGCATCTTCATATCTAGGTAACACTGGCTCCGGAGAAATTGATCACGCCTGCGATGTTATGGGTGCAACAGTGAAGGCTTACTGGGCGAAAGAAGCCTTGGGTAGAAACTCTGCGACAATGGCCACCGACGCCTCAGCTCTTCTGACATCTTGCCAAGCAAACTTAAGCTCATCTAGCATTAGTCCTGCCAGAAAATACAGCTGGTGGTTTGGTACAAATTCGGACTTTGGCTGGTTATTATCTAATCTTCCATAATTGTCTTTGGCAGCCTCGGGATTATTCGATATGAGTAATTCCAATGTCTTTTACACTCACAGAATGCCAACAAAATGCAATGGAACTTTTAAATAAGTCAGAGAATATTTTTCTCACTGGCGTAGCTGGTTCAGGAAAATCTTTTTTGCTTCAGCATTTTCTAAAAGACAAAAATTCTAAAACTCATCCCGTCGTTGCCAGCACCGGGGCCGCCGCAGTCCTCGTTAAAGGCGTTACCTTTCATAGTTTCTTTGGTCTTGGCATTTTAGAAGGCGGCCCAGAAAAAACAATCCAGCGAGCTTTAAAAGACGGAAGACTTAAGAAAAGAATCAACACCGTCGACACCATTATCATTGATGAAATCAGCATGATTCCTGGCGTAGCATTCGAGGTGGCAGAAAATATCTGCAGAGAAGTTAGAAAATCTCAAGTTCCTTGGGGTGGAATCAGAATCATTGCTGTCGGAGACTTTGGACAACTCCCGCCCGTCAGCATTGGTGGAAAAGAAAAAGACTGGGCTTTTCAGAATCACACTTGGGAAAATAGCAACTTTCAAGTGGCCTATCTCAAAACTATCATGAGATCGACAGATGAAAAATTCTTGAGAGTTTTAAACTTTATTAGAAATGGCCAAGTGAATTTTGAAGTGAATGAATTCTTAAATTCTAAAATCAAAAAACCTACAGATGATTTTACCGGAACAATTTTATTCTCTCACCGAAACTCTGTAGAAGATTATAACCTCACAAAACTTTCAAACTTAAAGGGTGATCTTCTGACTTTCAAGACTGCATACTCTGGCTCTTCAAAGTTTTTGGAAGCCATCAAGAAAGCCTCTCCCGTACCGGAAGTTCTCCAATTGAAAATCGGCGCCCTAGTCATGATCAGAAAAAATGATCCTCAAGGGGCATACGTGAATGGAACTCTAGGTACGGTAAAATCCGCAAAAGAGGGCGAACTCCGTGTAGAAATGCTCAATGGAAATACCGCAAAACTCGAACCCGAAACATTTTCTTATATGAACGCCGAAGGCGAAGTGGTTGCCGCTGCCGAAAATTTTCCAGTGAACCTTGCCTGGGCGACGACAATCCATAAATCTCAAGGAATTACACTCGACGCAGCAACAATTGATTTATCAAGGGTCTTCGAGGCCGGCCAGGCCTACGTGGCTCTTTCAAGAGTCAAATCCTCCGACGCGCTCTTTTTGTCCGGATGGAATCCAAATGCCATCAGGGCGAGCGCCGAAGTAAAAAACTTCCACTCTCAAATTCTAAAAGATCTTTAATTGTACTTTTTAATTATACTTTGAAAAACAATCCAAATCAGAAACCTGATTCACATAAGAATTTATACTGGCTGCATTTGTAAATCCTGTATCTGAGAATATACAAATTAAGGTCGGAGTTTTAAAAGCATAGATCATTTCTTGAACAGATCCGCTCGGGGCAGTCCATGTGCCTCTAAAAAACTTTCTAGTTCCATAGGTTACAGTGCTATCAAACTCAACATTTCCAAAATTTGTAGCGCCCATATGGGAACCTGGAGATGCACAGCTGTTGTTTGAGTACATAAGTTGGTTACTGACATGTGAAATTCTTGTTTCACTCGTTTGAGTAAATTGATAAAAATGTCTCAAGGAAGCTGCTGCTGCGTAAACAGAACATCTTCCCATGATCCATCCGCCTTCAAGCACCGACAGGTCTTCAAGACTCACATCCCCATCACCACCAGTGTCATTCCCCGTACCATTGTTAGAAGAATTGTTTGAGGTTCTCGCTGCTCCACCGCAGTTTACAAAGAGTAAGTTTGTCGTGAGCATCATACTAAAAATCACAAATAAACCAATATGCTTATAACTCAACTTCTTCAAACCAACCTCCTCAATATATACAGTGTCTCAGATATATACATATCGGGTGAAAAGTGAACGAACTTGATACTAAAAATACGAGCCAAATACCTATGCAGTGTTGTCAAATTACTGCACTCTGCTGTTGATTATTAATTGATTGGCAAGACATCTAAATCTTTAGGTCGAATTTTTCTGACTTCTTCTGGAATGCTTTTAACGATGGCTTCACCTAGAGCCTCAATAAGATTATTCTTATAGTGTTCGCGTCGATATATTAACCCCACCTCCCTTGCAGGGATCGGACGCTCAAAAGGAATGAGTTGTGTGTGATCTCCGATCGTATTCGATGCAAGCTCTGGCAGAAGCGTATACCCACCATAAGATTCCACAAGATTCTTGAGAGTTTCCAAACTCCCACTTTCAAATTTAAATTTCCGATTTTCATCTTTAAAATTTTTAGAGGAGCAAATATCTAGAACTTGATGTCTCATGCAATGTCCCTCTGCCAAGAGCCAAATGTCTTCCCGTCTTAAAGCAGAGTATTTGATCTTTTTAGATTGAGCATAAGGATGAGATTTCTTACAGAGAAGCGAAAAGGTCTCGTAGTACAGAGGCAACTCAAACATTTTTGGTGTTTTAGTTGGTGTTGCTAAAATTCCTACGTCAATTTCATCATTGTCTAGCGCTGCTATAATTTGATCTGTTTGCAGCTCCATGATTTTCAAATTGAGCTGAGGAAATTTCTTTTCTAAAACTGGTAAAAGCTTTGGAAGTAAATAAGGAGCAATTGTGGGAATCACTCCTAAAAGCAATTCCCCTTTGATTACGCCTTTTTCATTGGTTTGAATTATTCCTTCGATTTTTTTGACTTCAAAAAGAATGGATTGGATTTGTTCTACTAATTTTTCTCCGACCTCGGTGAGTAGAATCGGTTTCTTGGAGCGATCAAATATTATAATACCCAAATCCTCTTCCATTTTTTGGATCTGCATACTGAGTGTCGGTTGAGTCACAAAACAGGCTTCGGCGGCCTTAGCAAAATGCCCAAATTTGTGCACCGCCATCACATATTCCATCTGCGTTATAGAGAAGGTCAATTTGGTATTCATAAGTCCTCCGAATCACTAGTAATTTTGACACTCTATCATAATAGATAAAATCTATCAACTTTAATTAATTATCGATTTCACAATGCCAGGCAGATACCGTAAAGTAAGTACTTATACAAAGGACTTTCCTAAAAGTCTTAACCAACACCCGGAGGAATACATGTCTACAATTATCAATAGCCAAATCCCAGCGTTTAAAGCTCAAGCTTATCACAAAGGTGATTTCGTAACTGTTACAGAAAAAGATTTAAAAGGAAAATGGTCTATCTTTTTCTTCTACCCTGCTGACTTCACATTCGTTTGCCCAACTGAATTGGGTGACATGGCAGATAAATACGCTGAATTCCAAAAGATGGGCGTAGAAATTTACAGCGTAAGTACAGACACTCATTTCACGCACAAAGCATGGCATGACACTTCAGAAACAATCAAAAAAATTAAATACCCAATGCTAGCAGATCCAACAGCTCACTTAGCAAAAGCTTTCGGCGTGTACATTGAGGACGCAGGTTTGGCTTATCGCGGAACATTCCTTGTAAACCCAGAAGGACAAATTAAAGTTGCAGAACTTCATGACAACGGAATCGGAAGAAATGCGGATGAATTACTTCGCAAGACCCAAGCGGCACAATTCATTGCAAAGAACCCAAGTGAAGTTTGCCCAGCAAAATGGACTCCAGGAGCAAAAACACTGAAGCCAGGATTAGACCTAGTAGGCAAAATTTAAACAGCCGATAACAAGGCCGACCGAAATCATTTTAAAAATGAATTTCATCGGCCTCGTTAGCTAGGAAATCAGGCCAACTTTAGAACCGTCTCTTTAAATTTTCGGCTGTTTATATTAACTATTTTCGCGGAGGCTCTTATGTTAGACCAAGATTTAAAAGACCAACTCAAAACAGTATTTGCTCCGCTAGAAAATAACGTAGAACTTGTTTACAGTGAGTCCGAAGCGGATCAAAATGAATTGGTAGAAATGCTTAACGGCATTGCAGAAACCAATGCTAAAATTATCGCAAAATCATCTGGTCAAAAAACAAAGTCTCCAGAATTTCATATTGAATACAAAAATAAGCATACAGGAATTACTTTTAAAGCAATCCCCGGTGGACATGAATTCACCTCTCTTATCCTTGCGATCTTAAATGCAGACGGTAAAGGAAAGTTGCCGGAAGAATTTATCGCCAACAGAATCAAGAGATTAAAAAAACCAATTCACATAAAAACCTATATGTCACTGGAGTGCGAGAACTGCCCCGATGTGGTTCAAACTCTGAATCAAATTGCACTTATTCATGGTGATTTTAAACATGACATTATCGATGGTGGATACCACCAAGACGAAGTGAAATCCCTCAGCATTCAAGGTGTGCCTAGCTTGATCGTCGACGGAAATTTAATTCACTCAGGTAGAATTAAACTTATCGATTTATTAGAAAAATTAGAAGAAACCTTTGGCGTGGATGAATCCAAAGCCAAAAGCGAAGTCTTGAAAAAAGATTTAGGAAAATTCGATGTTGTTGTTATCGGCGGTGGCCCCGCAGGTGCTTCAGCCGCGATCTACACCGTTAGAAAAGGTCTCAAGACTGCCATGATCACCGAGAAAATCGGCGGTCAAGTTTCCGAGACAAAAGGAATCGAAAACCTAACTTCTGTCATATACACCGAGGGACCTCAACTTGCCGCTCAACTCACTCAGCACGTCGCTGCATATCCAATTGAACTTTTAGAAAACAGAAGAGTAAAAAGTATCGGACAAGGTGCTGATAAAAAAATTGAACTAGAGAGTGGCGAATACTTAACCGCAAATTCCATCATCGTTACAACAGGAGCAAAGTGGCGCGAGCTCGGTGTTCCTGGTGAGAAAGAATTCATGGGCAAAGGCGTCGCCTACTGCCCGCATTGCGATGGACCATTCTACAAAGGTAAAAAAGTTGCCGTTGTGGGCGGAGGAAATTCTGGTGTGGAAGCTGCAATAGATTTAGCCGGAATCGTGAAAGAGGTGGTGCTCTTTGAATACAACGATACATTAAAAGCAGATCAAATTTTGGTAGATAAGTTAAAATCACTTCCCAATGTTTCAATCATCACCAGTGCTCAAACAAAAGAGATCGCCGGCGACGGAAAAAAAGTAACATCGCTGAATTATATAAATAGGAAAACAGAAAAATTAGAAGAAATGCCTTTAGACGGGGTGTTCATTCAAATCGGGCTAGTGCCGAACAGCCAATTTTTGAAAGATACTGTGGAACTTACCAAGTTTGGTGAAATTGTAGTGGATGGAAAAGGAAGAACCTCTGTCAAAGGCATCTATGCCGCAGGAGACGTAACAACGACTCCATACAAACAAATCATCATCGCCATGGGCGAAGGTGCAAAAGCTGCCCTCGCCGCATTCGAAGACAGAATGTATGCTCATTGATTTAGTTTAAATCCACCTTTTGATTATCGCCAGCAGAATAGCTTTTGCCGGTGATCACAGATTTTGCAAGATTTAAAACATAAGCAACCGCAGATGGTGTATCCCAATATTGCGCATGATGAGCATCTACTTTGAGTAAAGTTAATTTAGGATCATCTAAACCTTCAACAAACCAAGCTTTGTAAGCAGGCTTCCAAAATTTTTCTTTGATAGCTTTATCATCTACAAAGCTCCCGGTTCCACAAATCGAAACATAGCTATGCCCATTGGGATTTGCATACGCCAGATTCACTTCACTGCTGGAATCCAAATCATTTTTGATTCCTGAATCTTTACTTGTAAAAAACCAAAGCGTGCCATCAAATTCATCTTCTTGAGTCGTCATAGGCCTTGAATGCAAATGTCCTTCTGGATTTGTAGTACAGAGCATAGCAAACTTAATGTCTTTGATGAGTTCTCCAACTTTTTTGATCGATTGTTCTGGCGATAAATCAGTATTCTTCATAGGTACTCCTTTAAAGCACCATTATCTTTTCAATTGGTATGATTTTCTATAACAATGAGAGAAAGTGACTAAATCTACAAAGTAGCTTTAAACAAAAGCAAAAAAGTGCATAAGATATTTATTGAACTGGACCTAAATCCCTAAGAGACCAGGAACTGCCTGCATTTTACCTGCATTTAAAAAAGAGAACTTTAACTATATTTATTAATATTTCAAATGGCCGATAAGAAAAGCATGGACGCTTTCAAAAAATTATCCAGTCACAATTCCCTAAATATTAATGAGCTCATAAAATATGCTCGTCAATATTCTAATTTTTATAAGGAACTCCATAAAAATCTTCCCGATATCGCTCCCCTCGAAATATTTCCACTCACACCAAGTGAAAAGTTTTGGGAATCGAACAAGTCCACCAAAAATACGTTACTCACGGGTCCACAGGATGATGGAATTTTACTTCGCAGTGGAGGCACGACTGGCAATCCAAAATTTTCTGTATATTCCAAACTCGAATGGGAAATATGCACGCAACTCGCCGGTGAAAAATTTGGCTTAAGCCATATTGAGAGCAAGGACCGTGTGGCCAATCTATTTTTTGCTGGCGGTCTATACGGCTCATATCTTTTTGCTACTAGAATTTTAGAGCTATGTCCTATTGACGTGGTTCATTTGCCTATCGCCGGACACACTTCGAATCAAGAAATGGGTGAAATTCTAGAACAATTTAAACCCAATGTTTTAATGGGAGTACCTGGTACGATCATTGGTTTGGCTGATCACCTTCGAAAAAACAAAATGGATGGTTCCTACATCAAAAAAATATTTTTTGCCGGAGATTTTTTCTTTAGTGATCAAGAAAATTTGGTTAAATCTATTTTTAAAAATGCAGCAATTTATCCGATCAGTTATGCAAGCTCTGACGCCGGACTGATTGGTTATCATGATAAAACTTGCGGTAAAGACGAATACAGATCCATTGATGATTACATTCACGTCGAAATACTGGATGAGCATACCCTAAAAAATATTGATGTCCCTGGCAAAGAAGGAATTATCGTCATTACCAATTTATTCAGAAAATTGATGCCTATCATTCGTTATCCAGCTGGGGACCGTGGGATGTGGGTGGAAAACACCACAGGCAAAGACCGCAAATTTAAGCTGCTAGGTCGCAGTGATGAAGCGGCAAGAGCAGGTGGCATAAAATTTTATGTCAGTGAAGTTCGAAACCTTTTAAATACATATAAAAATAAAATTCAATTCGTCGATTTTCAGATGATCCTCGAACACAAAAATCTTAAAGACCACCTCACGATAAAGATAGCGACACTTTCCGCACCAAAGACTCATGAAAAATATGAAAAAGAAATCATCAGTCAACTCATAAACTCAAGGCCAAAAACAGAAATATTAGAGGCCCAAAATATTTGTATTCTTATAGAGTGGGTGCTGCCTGAGCATTTAATTACCAGCCTAAAAACCGGTAAAATTAAACGAGTCATTGATCAGAGAGAATAGTATTTATGAATAAAAAACTGGAACAATTAAAATATATTATTCTTCCTGGGAAATTTCCGAATGATCCTATTGCACAGGATTTGCACAATAAATCTTTTTTGTACTGGAAAAATTTTTGGAATAAAATTTTTGAAGAAAAAAAATTAAATCACCAAGTACTCGCAGACAATCTTTGGCGCCAAGACCTTATTGGGCTTATTATTAACGACAATGAAATTGTAGGACAGATTTTTTATTCTTTTTTTAATCTCAAAAGCCTCACCTCTAACAATCACTCCTACTTGATCAATAACTATACGGAAGATTTTTTTGCCAGGCTCAAAGAACAAGGCATTACTAATTTTATGACTATGGAATCCATCGGAATAGCTCCGCACTGGCGCAAAAACCAATCTGGAGTTCCTATGTCGGCAGTCATATTCAGTTTAGCCTGTGAACACTTGAAGCAATTTGAGAATGAAGTTTTAATTGGTGCTGCAAGAAAAAATTCTGTGGTACCCTCCGTACTCAAACAGCTGGGTGCAGAGGCATTGATCACCGATATTGATCTCTATGACGAGCCAGCCGAACTTATTGCTATTTTTAGAAAGAATATCAAAGTTTACCCTGATTCGGCAGTACCACTTCTCTCCAAAAAACTATGGAATCAAAGACAAGATTTATCTCAAGACACGCCAATGCTAAAAGTGAAGAAAAAGAGTGCGGCTTAAATTTTTTGTATCGAGTTTAATATTTGAGTATAGAGCATTGCACTTTGCCTTAAGCTATCGCGAAAAGCTTGTAACTCTTCTCTCGTGAGTCCCATTAACAATTTGAGACCTTCTTCATAGTGCCCGACATCTTCTTCTGAATGAATTCTCAAGAATCTTCCAGCTTGTTCCCCATGGGTTTCTGCCACGATCTTATAAGCTCTCGCTGCTTCTTGAGAAGCAATGCCTTCCAACAAAAATGCATAACCCAATTGAGCTGCCGGACTAACGTGCTCTATAAAGTAATATTGATTTTGATAAAATACTTTTGTTTCTGGAAGTTCTACAAAACTCTTAATAGATAGACCCATGTGCTTTAAATCATCTAAAGCCAATAAATCATGTGCAGATTCACCATTAAGAAACCCTAAGGCTTGATACTGCCTTTCTCGATTTTTCACTCCCCAATGCGCAGCCATTAAAGCAATAAAACACGTAGTGTGTCTCACATAATAGTATGTTTGAGCTAGCCATTGACTGTAGTGGTTCTTATCATTCCAGGGGAATTGATGAAATATCTTGCCTACGGCTTTTACCGTTTGGCCCAGTTCATTTATAGTCGATTGCAAGTCGTTTTCTACTGACTTCATGGATATTATGTTTTAACTAAGGAACCGTGTTCTGGAATTTTAAAAGTATGTAAAAATCCACCAACAGAACCATCGATACGATACAAACGACACATTAGCGCCGATTGCATTTTGATCCATATTTTTTTGTTCGAAAAAATTTCTTCTGCGTAATGAACAGGGAAATTTGGCGTGTATACACCGCTGATTTCTCCTGAAAGAATTTGAGACACGGTTTCAGAAATTCTTTTAAAAACGAAACTATCTCTCGTAAACAGATCCATCCACGTAAAGCAAAAAATTTCGCTAAACGAGTAACTCATATATCTATACAATTCCAGAGATCTGAATATCTGAATAGAGGCAGCATCGTAGACCTCAATCATATCTTTTTCATCAATTTTATCAAAAAGATCATCAGGAGGTAGCAATCCCATACTTCTCATGGAGAACCATGCATACTTACGGTTGTCGCCGATGAGATCAATTTTACTTGCAGAGGCTTCCATCAGCTGGGTGGAGTAAGTTTTCATAACCGTTAGAATCTCGAGTTGTTTCTCTAGACTCAATGAAAGAAACTTTTCAACACCGATGGTATTATAAGATTCAATTTGTATATTGTATGCCGAAACCATATTCGAAAGTTCTACACAGTAATTTAGAAAAATCGGAAGAGTTTCTGTAGATACTCTTCCTTTTGGTACCTTTATAGACATATTGATTTCCATAAAGTTTCTCCTTCAAGTGAAATATTTATTTAGTTTTTTTACTAAAAATACTTCTTTTAAAAAAATCTAAATGTATCGCAGTCATTACGCTGTAAAATTCCTTAGGTGAAATTTTATAAATTTCAACGATTTTCCTAAGTGCTTCCAAAGGCGGAGATGATACTCCTCTTTCCCAATTTGCGACAAATTGCGAACTGTAATCTAGCTCTTTGGCAACTTGAACTTGGGTTAATTTACGTTGAATACGTTTCTGGCGCAAAAAAATTCCTAACTCTGTAAATGATATATTATCCATGGGCCAATATTACCACGATTCTAATATTTATCAATTGTCATAATTCTAACATGGAAGAAATACCTTATATGTACTCTACAAGATAGAAATAGCATTTTTGTTTAAATCTGAGTATTTTTAATATTATACAAATTTTATTAAAACAAAACTGTCCATTATTTTTACAGTTCTAAATACATCCTTCGTGCCAGAGAGTTAATTTTTAATTAATCTACATAATCTAAGTTCTTATGAAAGGATTCTTTTAGATAAAAAAGTGGACCGATAGAAAGAACTATTGTCAAAATACCAACAAAAAGCCCTGCCATCATTATTCCCTGATTTGCCTTGAGATAAACAAACAACATGGAAAGTGGAATGAGTGTGGCTCTACCAAAATTAGTAATTGCCGTCGTGGCTGTAGCGCGAATGTTTGTGCCAAATTGCTCTGCTGCAACTTGAACAAATATTGCCCAGTAGCCACTCGCAATTCCCATGTAGACACAAAAAATATAAAACATACGACTAGAAATATCTTTTAAGAAAAAATAACCAATAATTCCAGAAGAAGAGAGTATCATAAAAATAATTAAGGCTTTTATTCTGCTTTTTAAAACCTGACTGACCAATGCACTCAAGAATCCACCAACTATAACTCCAATATAACAATAAAAAATAGATTCTCCAGCAACTATATCTTTACTGATACCTAAACTCGAAGTGAATTCCGGGGATAACGTTATCAATATTCCCATGATGTACCAGAGCTGAATTGCCACAAGAATGCAGGCCAAAAATTTATAGAATCTTTCTTTGTGCGTAAAGAGAGACAAAATATCTCCACGCCGAGCTGGTGATTGCTCTACTTTTTTAAAAAGCTCTGATTCTAAAATTTTTACTCTGAGTAAGAGCAAGGAAATCCCCATCACCCCACCAATAATATACGCCGTACGCCAATCAAAATGCTTTGCAATCGGCCACGCCAAAAGAGCGCCAGACATTCCAATCGTCGCAATTGCCATAGTACCATAACTTCTTTTTTCTTTAGGTAAGAGTTCTGAAACAAGCGTAATACCAATTCCCAATTCTCCAGCAAGCCCAAACCCTGCGATAAATCGTAAAATCGCGTAAGAAGTTACGTCCTGAACAAAAGCATTTAAAAACGTTGCCAGAGAGTACATCAAGATAGAACCTAACAATACTTTGAGACGCCCTTTTTTATCGGCCCAAACTCCAAAAAAAACTCCACCCAGTAACATTCCTGCCATCTGAATATTCAAAAGCAAAAGACCTTGATCTAAAATCTCTGCTTCATTTAAGCCTAAGTCTTTTAAACTGGGCACTCTCACGACACTGAATAATATTAGATCGTATATGTCGACAAAGTAACCCAAGGCCGCCACAGCAATTGTTAAAATAACTTTATAATCTTTTTTTGTTTCCATAATATTATGCTAAATTTGATTGCATCCTATGTCTAGCTACAAAATGAATTTAAATTTAACAATTGTTATTGAATATCCGATAAAATAAACATGAGTAAGGCTTTAAAAATTCAACCTCCACAGGTGTCGTCTTCAATCGAAGGAATACTATCTCCCCAAGAACTTATCCACTTTGTACGAAAGCATTCTCCGTTCTATAAAAGTTTGTATCAAGATCTTCCTGACATTCTCCAACTCAAAGATCTTCCTCTTACCCCACAAGATGCTTTTTGGACTGCTAATACTCTGCCCAATAGCAAAGTTCTGACCTCAAACCTGACCAATGGACTAGTTCTCCGCAGTGGTGGGACGACAGGAAATCCTAAATTCTCCGCCTTCACACACGCAGAGTGGAAAATCTATACTGAAACAACGGGAGAAGGATTTGCGAAAGGCGCAATTGATTCCGGAGACGTCCTTGCGAATCTCTTTCCTGTTGGAAATATGTATGGATCATTTATCTTCACGACAAGATATCTAGAATCCTGCCCTACAAATGTTGTTCAACTCCCTATTGCATCCCACATAGAGCTTTCAGAAATTCCACAAATTCTCCAAGAATTCCAAGCCAATGCAATTGCAAGTGTTCCAACCACACTTATGAATTTTGCAGAGCATATTAAGAAAAATTCTCTGGACTTCAATTTCCATCAAATTAAAAAAATATTTTTTGCAGGCGAGCCTCTTTTTGAGGATCAGAGAAAAAGATTAAAAGAAATTTTTCCTGATGCTCAAGTATTTTCTATAGGCTATGCCAGTGTCGATGCCGGAATGTTAGGCTACGCGGATCGTACATGCAAAGTTAATGAGCACCGTGTTTTCAGTCAACATACTGTCATAGAAATTATTGATGAAAAGACTCATGAAGTTATAGAAAAAGAAAATCAAGAAGGCTTAATTGTTGTCACCAACCTTTATAGAAAACTTATGCCTATTGTTCGATACCCTGTTGGAGACAGAGGAATGTGGGTCGAGAAAAAAGGAAATCCAGACCGAAAATTCAAATTGCTAGGAAGATCCGAAGAGGCCGCTTGCGTTGGGGGCGTTAAATTTTATGTTCATGATGTGAGAACTTTATTAGAAGCTTACCGGGAAAAACTTCAGATTGTTGATTTCCAACTGCTGACGCTACATCAGAGCAAGAGAGATTGTCTTGTTATCAAAATAGCAAGCCGCCTGCCCTCTCAAAAGCTGCACCAACATTCTCAAGAAATTATAAATGAACTCATACGCGTCCGCCCACTTTATACTGAAATAATTCAAGAAGGAGGGATCGAACCTCTCCAAATAGAATGGATTACTCCAGATCAATTAGAGATTAATCCAAGAACAGGAAAGTTGCGTAGAGTATCTGACAAACGAATTTAAATTAAGGACAAGGTTACGGCCATGATTAAAAATACAAATCATTTGAAATACATTATAATTTCAGGAAAATTTCCAGAGGATCAGAGCTTGCACGCTTTACACAATAAAGCTTTTCTCTATTGGAAAAATTTTTGGAACAATATTTTTAAAGAAAATGGAACGGATGACACCGTTAATGCTGATCATTTCTGGAGACAAGATCTCGTCACACTTCTTATGGATGGAGACGAGATCGCAGGACAACATCTTTACAGTTTCTTCCATCTCAAAAGCCTTGCTTCCAAAAATCATAGCTACTTTGTCGAAGGTTTTAACGAAGAATACTTTGTACAACTCAATCAGCGCAAAGGATCTACGGTGATGTCTGTAGAATATCTTGCTGTAGCTCCTGACTGGAGAAAAAAGAACTGCGGAGTCTCTCTGGGTACAGTGCTGATTGGATTGGCTTGCCAGCATCAGAAGCTTCATAATATAAGCGTATTAACGGCTCCTTCCCGTGTCGATGTCAAGGTAGACAGGATGGTGGCAGAACATGGTGGCGAAGTGATTGTAGGTGGCTTAGAAATGCACAATACACCTGTTAGTCTAATGGCTATCTTCAGAGAAAAAACTAAGGTTCATGATGATTTGAGTATCAGCTCATTAATTGATAGGCTCTGGAATGAACGCACAGATTATACTTCTGTCAAAGAAAAGCAAAAAATTGCAGCTTAAGCCTAGTGATAAGGAATTATGGATATAAAAACTGAACTCCACATGTTGATAGAAAAAGTTGGAAATGAATTTGAAAATTTCCCTTGGGAAGATAAAAAGGCTTATGGTCATTGGCTGGCTCAAACTTATTATTTTGTAAGGCACACAACTTGTTTTTTAGCTTTGACCGCCAGTCGCTGGGGAGTTAAAAATCGGACTCAGCAGTATCGAGCCCTTAAACATTTAAAAGAAGAATCTTCCCATGACTTGTTACTTTTGAATGATCTTGAAGCAATAAAAGACTCTATCAATAACCATACGGAAAGACCAGAAACCCAAGCCTTCTATCAAACACAATATTATTGGATCGAGCACGAAACTCCTGCCGCACACTGGGGATACGCTTATCTCTTAGAGGGTTTGGCTTCCAAAAAAGCTCTGATGGCATACAATAGAATCATTAAAGCACACGGAAACAGTACGGCTTCATTCTTAAAGACCCACGCTGAAGAAGACTCAACCCATTTTGAGGAAGGCCTAAAGAATTTGGAGCATCTTAATAAATATGAAATGGATTGTTTTAGAGATTGTCTGAGGCAGGCGGCAATGCTTTATCTCCAGATTTTATCTGGATACAAAACGAAATCTTAAGTACTAGATTTTTCTGAACCGTAATTTACAATTTCAAAAACGTTTATAAAACCTGCTCGAGAGCCGTCTGCTCTATTCAATGGAGCCATAAGTCTGTGCTTCATTTCTATCCAGTGCTTAGAAACTGAGAATTTTTCTTTTACGATATGATTAGGCATATTCGTCAGATAGACGTCGTTACCTTTTCCAGATAATACCTCATTTGAAGCGTTCAGCATTCTTTGCCCAACAAAACTATCTCTTTCAAAGAGTTCCATCCACGGAAAACAAAACAATTCGCTAAACGAATAGCTAATGTGATTGTACAATTCAAAGCTACGAAACAGCTGAAGCGAGCTCACATCATAAATTTCAATGATATCTGTAGGAGAAATTTTATCGAATAAATCTTTTGAAGGAACAAATCCCAATCCAGTCAAGGAGGACCATGCATGAAGACGACCATCGCTGCGCATTTCTATTTTTTTCAAAGAAGCTTCGGTAAGTTGCTGGAGATAACTCTTTAAAGAATTTAGAATTTCGAATTGTTGGCTTAAATCTAAAGAAATGAATTTATTAATTCCAACTGAATTGTATGGTACCATCTTGATGTTGTAAGCGGTTGTGATAAGCGCCAATTCTTCGCAGAATCTCATGAATATTGGCAAGGTTTGTTCGAAAAGATAGAGTCCGTTTTTCTTATGATTTAAATCTAATTCCATTTTATTTAAATTCCTTTTAAGCTAGTCATATTACTTGTTTTTATTTTTAGACTTTTTAGAAAAAATATTTCTCTTCCAATAATCTTGTTGAATCTCATTTATCGTATGAGAGAAATCTCTTAAATTAATGCTATACATGTCTATAACTTGTCTTAGAACTTCCAATGGCGGCGAAGACACCCCTCGCTCCCAATTCGCAATAAATTGAGACGTATAGCCCAAGGACTTTGCCACTTGAACTTGAGTTAACTTCTTACTCAATCTCTTTTCTCTAAGATACTTACCTAATTCTAAAAATGATGTTTGATCCATCCGGCCAATATACAGAAACCTTAGATCTTATAGCAAATGTCAGTATTTAGACATGAAATAAATACCCAAAAATCACTAAATATAGACAAAAACTTCGAAGGATTTCCTTTGCTGGTTAAAACAACATCACAACTCACCGTAACAGAGGATGCGGTAGCAGCATCTTGAGCAAAAATAACTCGGCGGAAAGTCGTCGAGAAGAACCGCCGAATCGAAATCTTTACAACTATAACTATTTATTCAATAGTTTCGATGGAAGCCTCTAAAACCATTTTTGCGGAATCTTTACTGCAATTATCTGAAGATTTTCTAGGCTTACATTGAGCGCTGACAATAATTCCTTGAATAGAAAAACCATCTAATGATTTTTGCATGGATTCACAATAATTATCACTTGTCCATGTTTTGCTAGTACACAATCTCTTTGGAGTAGATTTAAAATGTGCCGAAGTATTTTTCTGTACCGCTAACGAGTATAGCAAACTATAAAGAGAACCATCTGAAGTGTAAGAAGTTAATATTTGTACTTGAGGAGATGATAGTGCTCTCAGTGCATTGCTATGGCGTCCAATTTCATGTGGAAGCTCTTCATACTTTACAGTTGAAGCTACACCTTCAACTCGAGTTGAGGTTTTGCAAGTAAGATAGCCGGGCTTAGAAGTTAAATCAGGTTCCCCTACAATAAATGAATCAACAACTCTACATAAAGTGTACCCCGATTCTTTGCATAACTTCAGAGCTTCCTTAATAGAGAGGGCAAAGCCTCTTTGGCAACGCGAAACATGAGGCATAGATGGTACAGGAAGTATATAAGACGAGACAGAAGCATCGAAATATTTATTTTTACTAGAATCTACTTTGAGTAAGTTGGAGATATTGTAACTAGAATCATCAAAAAGTCTTGAATAGTTATTTGGCCCAAAAGCTTTCAACTCTTCCTTATAAAAACCAAATGCAACTCCTAAAAGTTCATGAATGGCTAAAGCTTGCCTATCGAATTTTGACAAATTATCCCAAGCAGCTTCATTGACACGAATCAAAAACTTTGAAGGATCATTTACAGCCTCTTTACTAACCCCTTTGATATAGAGCGGTTGATCTGTGAATTCTATAACAATTTTTTTGATAACTTCTTCAACCTCGCCATCCGCGATAGTAGTTAATTTGTTCACTGTACTTGAACCATCTTCTGCTCTACCAATTATATTCAGGCGTGCCCATCCCAAATGAACTGCCTCTGCGAATTCTTGTTCTTTTGTATCTCCCCCACCTCTATCTTTTTCTGCAAAGGCAGAAAATCCTGTGCATGCAATTAAAATTGCAGTTATTAAATTTTTCATTTTGTTCTCCTTTTATTTTTTTTAATAATTTTATTTGTTGTTTCTAATTTAGTAATTGGAAATAGCGATACGGAAATTTGATATACATGTTCGGAGGCAATATTTTTTCTTTGGAAAAATGCCGCTAAATTGTGTCGAAATTCAGTTATAAGTTCTTTTGCTTTCTTAAGGTCTTTGGCATTTCCACAGACCATCATGGAAGTATGATCTCGTTCGGTCCTTGGAAGATCTTCTAAGGCTTTCATGGATTTTTCTAGAATTTGCATTTGATATTTTCTCATGGCAGCCGAAGAAAAATCGGAATCGAGAGTATTGGAGTTAAATCTTGATTTATCTAACCACTGTCCGTTGGGCGCAATTTCTAAAAGTTCCAATCTACATAATCTTTCCGCGGCCGCGCGCACTTGATTTACGCTAATATCTAAAGTTTTAGCGATCCAAGTGAAATCTGGATTGAAATTTTTAATTCGCGTGAGCTCCAGAATAGCATCATGATACCAATCAGAAGTGGCTGCAAATAGATCTTGAGTAAATTCTGCATACAACTCGTTAGTGGATTTTTGAGATATGTAATTCTGCAATTCATCAGGTGAGAGACTGAGTTTAGTTCCTAATTTTTTGATTGTTTTTTCGGTTATAGGTCGTTTTTGAGAAATTATGGAAGAAAGGGTCGCGGGATCAATATCAAGTTGTTTTGCGAAAGATCTTAATGAATAGCTCGGGTTTCTCTCGCATCTCTTAATGAGTTCTGATTGTAGCATTAACCGAAAATTGATTTTGTTTTCCATATGGGCGAGAAGATAATGGAAGAGAAGAATTTATTAAAGAAAATTTGCAACAAGGTGTTGCAAATTGAAGTGCAACGGTCATTTTTACAGTATTTTAGAAGAAATATTCCTTTAGATCATCATCAGTACTGTAGATGTAATGGGCCGATACTTTGAACACGCTTTTTTTAAAGGATTAATTCTGTTTTGTAACGCAAGTTACTTTGGAAAAAACAAAGAAGTGTTTGATGATCAGAACAATTTCAATTTTCTATTTTAACTACCTGAGATTATATGCGATTTAACGAATTAAACCTTCGAATCAGCTTTGATATTTAACAAAAATCCGGCTTATATCTAGCGAGTTCTGAAGCCAAAAATTTTAATTTTGAATTGGCTTTCGATGCAAAACGAATTTTTCAAATCGCCACATTAAGCGAGATTTCTTTGCCATCAAAAAAACAAGAATTCCATATGGTTTTGATAAAGCAAAGCCACGAACAGAAATTCTGCTCTATTGAAAAATTTCACTTGCGGCAAATTCTCTTTACATCAACTCAGTAAATTTATAAACAAACAATCAGTGGACCGTGAAATAAAAGCATCGGGTACTCGCCCGAAAGAGAGACGACACTCGCCGGGGCTCATCGGTAAATTTTAAGGAAGAGACGGATATTCATCGAACGGCCACTCGAGAAACGAAGGCCAGAAGACTCGAGCGGAACGCCACGACTTGATAGCGTGAGGTTATCTACCATAGAGCTGTGCAAAAGTGATAAGTCCCTATATGGGCAGAAGTAGCGCAGTGGGCACTTGGCGGCAGACAAGTAAAAAAATTAGTAAAAGATTTCGTTGGGATTTGTACCGAAGAAAAAACAGATTTGCACTGCAAACCTGTCCAGATATTTTGTTATGCTAAGCATGCAATGTCGAGCATGCTTTTTTCGTCAAACAAGGGATATGGGGTGAGCCCCTCACATTAGACAGTGCCTTAAATAGTTATTGAACAAGACGGTTGGCCTAACTGCGGAACCTTGATAGAAGGATTTCCGTTATGAAGGACAATTATGGAAATATTTACGCCACCACAAGTTAAAGAGAAAAGACCACCAGGAAGGCAACCAAAGCACTCGCAAGAGTTTATGATAATGGTTGCTAGGAAATGCATTGATGAGGGAATGACTTATCGAGAAGCCTCCACAATATTTGGAGTATCTCACGGATCGGTCTATCAATTTATTCAAAAATATAAGCACGATAAATTCAAAACCAAAAGAAATGCTAGAACGAGTAAGTATAAAAAGGAAGTTGAAGAATATCGTCATACGGCTCAAGTGAAGGAATTAAAGCATGAGATAGCAGAGCTTTATTTAGAAAACTTGATGTTAAAAAAAGCTCTGAAACACTCTCTGTCAGCATCCAAACGAAATAAATCTTTAAAGACGTTGTTCCAAAGAAAAAATTTAAAGTTGAAATAAGTAAGAAGAGAGCCAGAAGATCAGGAACCTCAAATCCAAAGATCATAAGTTTTTTATCTAGACTCTTACTTACCGAAGTACTTTTTAACTCCATTTTCAATTCACCATACTTCTTAAGAAGCTCACTAAACTTGGCGCTAAAAATCCGATAATTGCTCCAATGATTGCCAAAGTGAGATGTCCTTTGGCGTTTGGAGATCCCGCAACAAATGATAAGCCCGCAAACACTAGACCTATTGTGTGAAATTCCACCACGAATATAAGCTTTGGCGGCTTTGTCTTTCATAAAGACAGTTGCATCTAATAAAGTGCCAGCCATTCCTAGGGCAATGGCAAACCATATAATTGCAAATATAAACTTAATAACTCCGATCATAAAGCTCTCCTCATAGATAAATTTAGTTCTATGAAGACAGGTCAAAAGCGAGTGGCTTTGCCAGTTTCTTCTAAGCTGGCAATTTCAGATTGAAAATGCCATTTCAAAAGAAGCATTTGAGAAGCAAAAAAGAAGCAAACTCACGAAATTTGCTGAAATTTCAGGAAATAATTGAAGCTTATCTGCTTTGCTCGGTTATGTGTTTTCAAGTGTTTAGACTGCTTAGTCTTTTTGATTTCGCTTGCAATATCAGGTCAGAAAAATGGGGCGATCGACGGGGCTCGAACCCGCGACAACCGGAATCACAATCCGGGGCTCTACCAACTGAGCTACGACCGCCACAAAAGAAAATTTACCAGTTTGGTGAATTGGTAATCTTACTGCGCAATAAGCGCAATGAATACGGAGACAAAATAAATATAGCTTTTAAGGTTTCTTTTCAACCTCTTTTTAAGCCACGAGAGGACCTATAGATAGCTTACAAAGCCTTTAAATGCCCAAAGATCAGTCATTACCTTATTTTATTCCCGGCTCAGGTCTTCTGATTCTTGAATCTATTGTTCCCTTTAATATTCCAGAAGCATGCTTTCAGCTATACGCTGCTTGCTACAAACTCATTTAAAATAAAAGTTTTGTAGCTTCTGGTACTTTTTTTGTATAGCTCTCTTAAATTCTTAAGATATTCTTCTTTTAGCCTGACCTTTTTAACTAAATTCATCTCTCTTTCGGGTACTTTTAATTTGAAGCAGTTCGCGTAAATTTTCCAAGCGCAATTGAAATATATCTTTAAAAAAGACTTTTTTTGTAAGCAGTGAGGATGATTCTTACGCCAAAACAGCGTAATGATTTTTTAATGCAATAAAATTAGTTTTAACAACGGCATGCCGATTGCACTAAAAAAATAAAATAATTTCAAAAAAGAAGATATTTTTTTGCGATAAACTTAAAAAAAGGTAAATTTCACATGTGCAAAGTCAATTACTATAAGTCATTACTTTTAACTGCCCTAACAGTTTTTGGATATTCTAAATCTCATGCGCAGAGCGCTTGTTTGAAAATTTTTAGTGATAATCAAGTATCGAGTACGGCAAAAACCGGAAAGTTGGATAGTATTTTTTCTTCTTCGGATATTCGTATGTTGGGGCGACTGTCAACGGTGTCAAATAATGATAGAAGATTAGATAACTATTGGATTCATCGCCTAGAGACTGTTAATGCAATGGATCGTGTGTTACTTGACCCTAAACCCTGGTTTAAGCTCGGCCATCAGTCTGTTGTTGTGTCTAGGTTAGAAAAATTAATTGAAGCAGACCCCAGTTTTTTAAAGCTTATTGAAGAGAGTGGATCTTACGTGCTTTCTTATTTAAAACTAGAAGAGGGAAAGAAAGGAAACGATCAATTATTTTCGGAAGGGAAAGAAATTTTATTATTTCTTTCGGAGGTAGCTGGAGCTCTTGATTTCACAAAGCCCACCATCCAAGATGATTTAAATAGGGCCTATGGTTTGGCTAATGCTTTAAGAAACGAGTCTCGTAATTTTTCACATCCTACGGATAGGGAACTCGCTATATTGAATTTCTTCGAAAATATTAAAAGCAAAAAAGATGACCTTATTCTGAGAGAGACTGACATGAAGTTAGTCCTAAGAGCACAACTTTATTATAAAGAATCGTCATTGGGTCAATATATTGAGAGACTTGTTGATCGCAGGCAAAGCAGGAAGTGGGTTTCATTAAGAGACAATAACTCCAAGTCCCTCGAGCAAAGAGTTAAGGATTTAGTTATCAATATTGGATGGAAATGGAGTTCTGAGTCTAATATTTTATACGCTTTTTACAAAGGAGACCATGGAATTGGTATACCTGTAGTTTTTAGCAAATCTTCTTCGCTGCAATATAAAGACTTTATACCTCTAATGCAAACAAGAGATCTCTTTGGAGGAGGTTTCAAGTCCTTGCCTGGAAATTATGCTTACACTGCTATTGAGCTTACTTTAGAATCAAGGTTTTTTGATTTACCAATAAGTGTTTCCGGAGTTATCCGCCACAAAAAAGGTAGAGATGCTAAAGGTAGATTTACATCTATTCCTTACTTAGAAATAGAATCTGTTGGCAAATCCGCTGTATCAACACTATCCGCTCACCAGGCTATTGCGGAATATGGTAAATGGTATCAAAAGGAATTGATTAAGGAAATGAATAGGAAGGCGGATAGAGAAAAAGACAGAGAATCCCATCGGCTTGCAATGATTGTTACTGAAGCTATAATTCGCAGTATGGGGCCACCCGTACAAGCCCGTAGTAGGACTCCTGAAGATAGAGCAGTAAATGATTTCCTTGTAGAAGCCGCTAGAAAATACCCAGCTGCCACAGTAGATGAAATTGCAGATTATCAAGCAAGAAATGAAGCAGCTAATGCCGAGAGAAGACGAGCCAAAATAGAAAGTGAGCAGCAAAGAGCAGAAGCTTCTCATTCAGGAAGAGAAAGTAACTCAAACTCTATGTACAGAGGTGTAGTTTCAGATCCAGATGTAATGAATGCTCATGATGCTGCTCTGCAAAGGGCAAACGAAAGCAATAGAGATATGAGTATTCTAGATTCTGATATTGATTAGTAAGCACTTGCTAATCACTGTATAGGTAAGGTCAAAAAACCTTCCCTTTTTTTATTCCAGTTTAGAAGACATCAAGACAACATGAATGGCGGATACCACCCCTCACCTTAGACAAAGTAACACCATAATTTCTGTATATGCGAGGGAGCCCCTATTCTTCTAACTCTGTATGCTTCAAAGTCAAATCAATAGACTCAAGCTTTATATGCTCTTCCCGATCCTGGAACCCAAGTTCCTTGAGCTTTCTGACCGACGGGAGCACCCTTGTATCCAATGAACTCATAGAATCATTGTAGGACTTTACGGCACCCTCAAGGTTGGCGCCCAGTTTTGATAAATGCTTAAGCCATGGAGTCAATCGATCGTAGAATTCCTTTGCCTGATTGATCATCCCTTGCGCATTTTCTGTAATTTGATTTTGGCTCCAACCGTAAGCAATCGCCTTAAGCAATGCCACAAGAGTCGTTGGAGTTGCGATGATGATTTTTTCTTTTAGCGCATCTTCTATAATTGATTTATCGATTTCAACCGCTGCGCCCAAAAGTGCTTCGTTAGGAATAAACAATACCGCAAATTCTGCAGAATGTTCGAATTGTTCCCAATAACTTTTCTTGGAAAGGTCTTGAACTCTTGTTCTTAGGTTTCTAGCGTGTCTTTCTAGAGCCTTCTTTTTTTCTTCTGGAGTTGGAGCATCTACAGCATCAAGGAATGCATCGAGAACTGCCTTGGAATCCACCACCACCACACGATTATTAGGAAGTCTAACGATCAGATCAGGCTTCTGCAAATTCTTTTCCCCGTCTCTTACAGCCACTTGTTCGTCAAAATCACAGAACTGATTCATGCCCGCAAGTTCCACCACACGTTTCAACTGGATCTCACCCCAACTGCCACGAACTTCGGGACGTCTTAGTGCTTTTGAAAGTGAGCTCGCCTCTTCTTTTAATTTTTCACTCGTGATTGTCACTTGAGTCAATTGTTGAGCGATCTTTCCAAACTGCTCGTTTCTTTCTTTTTCTACCGTCGTTAAATCTGTTTGAAGTTTCGAGAGCGTGTCCTTCATTGGGTTTAAAAGTTTTTGAAATTCCAAAACCTTTTCATTCAATGTCCCATTGGCTTCCGTAGTCTTTTTGTCCAATCTCTCTGTCGCTAGATTTAAAAAGTTTTTGGACTGGCTCTCTAAGGTTTCAGATGCTAGCCCTTTAAAAATCTTTTCCATTTGGTTTTGTGTATCCTGGAAGAAAGATTTTTGCTCTGCCAAACGCTTGTCCGTTTCTTGAACTCGGAGCTCTTTCTCAGTTTTTTCCCTAGCCAATTCCGACTTCACTTTAAAAAGATAAGCGCCAAGAGCAAAACTCACTACCCACCCTAATAGTCCAATAATGCTTTCCATGTTTTACCTATTCCGTCTTTTTTGCGTCATCGGATTCTTTGCCGCGAGTTTTCAAAGCTTCTTTTTGGATTTGGATCTTTGCCAATAACCCTTTTAGATTTGCCACGTATCTGTGAGATCTAATCTGAGTCGTGGATGGCAAATATACTTTTTCTAAAGTTTTTGTAAGCGTGCTTTCCGCAATGTTCAGTTTCTTTTGTTCTAATTCAATTTGCGCCTTCAATACGGCAGCTCTGATCATATTGTCGCCATAAGAACCTTCAAGCGCGCTCTTCGCATAAATGTAAGCCTTATCCACGCTCCCAGTATCAAAAAGTGCCTTTGCATAGTAATAGTTGAACGCAAACTCTGTTCTGTAAATTTTTACGAGATCACCAAAGATTTTTAACGCTTCTTCGTTCATTCCCGCCTTCACCAAACAAAAACCTCTCTCCATCTGAGCACCACGAGGAGTCTTGAGAGGAGATTTTTCTGAAATCTTTTTGTAGTCTTCTGCACAAGACGCAAAGTTTTGGCGAGATGATGTGCCCTCCTCTAGATTCTCAAAAGCACTTCCCAAATTGTAGTAGAGTTCAGCTCTAGTAAACTCAGAAGAATCAATCTCGGTCCCTGCGGCCCAAGTGGCAACGCTTTCTTTTACCTTCTCAATTCTCTTCTTAAGTGCTTCTGGATCTTTTTCTGAAAGAGCCATCGCCCATTGGCTAGCTAAAATATCTTTTGGATTTTCATCGATAAGTTTTGCGAGAACTTCCGCGGCTTCTTTTGGCTTATTGTCATTTTCAAAAATTTTATAATCTGCAATCAAAGAAAGTTTCTTGGCCTCAGGACTTGTTTGCTTTAAGAGCGTGATCTTGGTGTTGGCAGGTTCGTCTCTATCGAGTTGCCATTGAGCAAGTCTAAGGACGTCTTTTTCTAGCGCCATACCTTTTTCAACTTTAGACACCACCATCTCGATTGGATTGTCTTTTTGTGCTAGCTGTGCACCTAACCAATTTGAAACTGCCGTTTCGGTTCTATAACCTACAAATCTTCCAATCTCATTCAATGTCGAGGTTGTTAGAACTGTCGTTGGGTATCCACCGATTTTGAATTTTTCTTTTAGGTCCCAAGAAATATCTGAATCCACATCCAAGATCAATTTCACAACGCCCTTGGCCTGATCTTGGAACTTTTTGTTTTGCCATACGTTTTCATCTAGCATGTTGCATGCTGGGCACCACTGAGCCGAGAACACAATCAGCAGAGGCTGGTTTTTCTTTTTCGCTTCAGCAATTGCAAATTGATCACGGTTTTTCACAAATCCCGGAGGAGCACTGAGTTCTGCCTTAGGAACATACAAAATATTTGAAGAAACTCTTTTCTTCATGGCCTTCTTGTAACCTCTCGGCGCGCTCACTAGCACATCTAATTTTTCAAACTTACAGAAACTTTCTTTATCATCACAGATGTAAGCATTGATTTTATACATCCCCGACTCTTCAAACTGACATTGCATGAATTCTGGCTTAAGAGTTTGAGGCTTAACAAGGTTGCAATTGTTGTTGGCCTTAAGGTTGAAGTGATGACCTTCTATGGGACGAATATCAATCATCTCGTTCACTACATATTTATTGAGCATGGGTTTTAAGAGCGACTCCCCTGGAGCTTTTCCCCACATGGTTTTTTTGTCTGTCACTACGGCTCCTGATGCTTTTTCTAAGCTATTTTGCTCCTGCGCATATGTCTGTGAGTTTATTAAAGTCATCCCAACTAACAATACCATTAAAACTAAAATTCTCATGTCATCCCCAATTCGATTGATCGAACATCTTTTTCTTGTTGTTCTTTTCTCTTAACTACTTGTTGAAGTTCTTTTAATTTCGAAAACTTCAAAAATACCGAATACGCTGCTCCCACCGAAATAATAAATCCCGGAAGGCCATCTAAAAATCCTAATTTCCAAACATAAGTCTCTAAAAATTTTGAAATCGGCTTCAAAAGAAGTTTCACTAGAGAAAATTTCTTTCCACGATCATACAAATCCTGCGCACCCAAAGAGGAATAGCGATTGTTCGCATCCACTTGGTGTTTTAAATCTCTAAATACATAATGCAAAAGATTGTTCTGAAATGTGCCGATATTTTCACATTCAATTTTTTCGTGAACGTGACCGCCGCCCCATTTTGCTTTCTTGCGATTAAAAAATCTCAATTGCCTGTCAGGGTACCAACCACCGTGCTTGATCCATCTGCCCAGATGAAAGCTGAGTCTTGGCATTCTGTAGCCGTCTTGGATGGGAGTTGTATCAAATGTTTGCAAAATTTCTTGGGAGAGTCCGAGGGAGAGGGCTTCGTCTGCATCCAACGCCAATATCCAATCGTTTTTTGCAATATCCGTAGCTCTTTGTTTTTGATCTCTGAATCCTAAGAACTTTTGCACGTGAACTTTTGCCCCTAGGGAAGATGCGATCTCTCTTGTTTTGTCCTTGCTCTCCGAATCTAAAACAATGACTTCATCGGCCCACGGAACGCTCTCTATGCAACGAGCAATATTTTCTTCTTCGTTGAGAGTGATAATCACAAGAGTTATTGGTCTTTTTTCCATCTGCTCGGAGCTTACGAACCTTAGGTTATTTTGTCCATCATGGAAGGCTATTTCGCATCGCCCAATTTAAAGGTTTGTTTCGTAAAAGCTATGGCCTTTTCGTATAGCTTGAAGTTAAATCTTGAAAGTGTCTGCTCAATTGGATTTCGCAGCTGCGAAACAAAAGTAGACTAACATCTTTCGACTTGTTTCGACCTTTTGGAGGCCCTTATGAAATTACTGGTTTTTCGCGCTATTTTTGCCGTTGCTTTAATGTTCTCTTTTTCTACTGCGAATGCTTACTACTCAACTATGGATACTGGGAAAATCGTTCCTACAGGAAAATATAGAGCCATCGTAGGTCCGCAATTCATCACCACTGGTGGGAACGAAGGCACTAATCTGTCTGGTAGATTCGATGCCGGAATCGGTGAAAGCACAACGATGAGAGGCTTAATCGGCGTGGGCGAAGATGAATTCCTTTATGGCGGTCTTTTTGCGAAATGGATTCCATATCCTGATTTTGAAAATCAACCAGCGCTGGGCTTTATTTTTGGTGGAACTTATGCGAGAGAAGAAGTTGCCGATGAGACCGAAGATGTACTCAGCCTAAGATTCGCTCCTCTAGTGAGTAAAGAATTTGAAACTGACATTGGTGTGCTTACACCTTACGCTTCTTTACCGATCAGCGTGGCTTTTGTGGATGGAGACACCATCTATCCAGTACAACTTGCCGGTGGAACAGAATTTAAACCTTATAACTGGGAAAACGTAAGCTTCATGGGCGAAGTTGGACTGAAACTCAATAAAGCTTTTTCTTATATTTCACTCGCAGTTGTATTTGAATTTGCGGACGATTAAGAATGACGAAATCAGTAATGAAGTTTTTTATTCTTGCAACCTTAATACTCACCTCCTCTATCAGCTTTGCCATTCCTAAAACTGGCGCAAAGTATGCCATCCTCTGCCGTAAAGCCGAAAGCTTTGATCAGGCCGTTGCAAAAATCAATACGATCACTACAGATCCTCAATGGCCCATTGATTTAGCCGTCGAAAAAACTGGCGGAACTGCGCACAACATTTCGGTGAACCCAAAGCAAGTAAAGTACGACATGGCAAACTTCAAAATTTCGGAATCAGAAGAAGATGTGAAAGTTGGAAAGACTTCAAAGAAGACAAAGTTTTATCAGGCTTGCGTACCGATTGAGTTTGATTGAAGACTTGTAGAGAGACTGTCGCCCATCGTGGTTGACAGTCTCAGTGCGATAGCTCTTAGGATTAATTCACATCTTTGTAGTCAGCGTCGATGACATCATCGCCATCCTTCTTCGCTGCTGCAGGCTCTTGTTGTCCGCCACCCGTTGGGTCTCCGCCGCCTTGACCTGAAGAACCTTTATAGATTTCTCCAGAAATTTGGTGAGACACTTGCGTGAGTTTTTCGTACTCCGAAGTTAAGGCCGCAACATCGTCTGACTCTAAGGCTGTCTTCGCTTGAGTAATCGCATCATTGCCAGTTTTTGCTAAGTCTGCATTGAGTTTATCTTTGTTGTCCTTAAGCATCTTTTCTGTTTGATAAATTAAAGAATCCAAATTGTTTCTTAGAGTGACAACTTCTTTTCTCTTTTTATCTTCCTCAGCATTGGCTTCCGCATCGTCTACCATTTTCTTGATATCCGCTTCTGAAAGATTTGATTTTGCAGTGATCTTGATGGCTTGTTCTTTTCCCGTTCCAAGATCTTTTGCTGTCACGTGCATGATACCGTTGGCATCAATGTCGAAGGCCACTTCAATTTGTGGAGTTCCACGTGGAGCCGGCGGGATTCCCACGAGCTCAAAGCGCCCGAGGGCTTTATTGTCTTTTGCAAATTCTCTTTCACCTTGCAGAACATGGATATCAACCGATGGTTGGCTATCAGCAGCTGTTGAGAACACCTGAGATTTCTTAGTTGGGATTGTTGTGTTTCTTTCGATGAGTTTTGTCATTACGCCACCCATTGTTTCAATACCCAATGAAAGTGGAGTTACGTCGAGCAACAACACATCTTTCACATCACCAGCTAATACTCCACCTTGAACTGCTGCGCCTACGGCAACAACTTCATCGGGGTTTACTGAGCGGTTTGGTTCACGTTTGAAGAAATCTTTTACTGCTTTTTGGATTGCTGGAATTCTTGTTGAACCACCCACCAATACAACTTCATCAATTTGTTCTACGGATAGACCAGAATCTTTTACCGCTTTTTTGCACGGCTCGATTGATCTTCTCACAAGGTCTTCTGTCATTTGGTCAAATTTTGCACGTGTAAGCTTCACTTGTAAATGCTTTGGACCTGTTTGATCTGCCGTGATGAACGGGAGATTGATTTCTGTTTCTTGAGTTGTTGAAAGTTCGATCTTTGCTTTTTCTGCGCCTTCTTTTAGACGTTGAAGTGCCATTTTATCTTTGGATAAATCAACACCGTTGGTTTTTTTGAAGTCTTCCACCAACCAATCTAAGATAACGTTATCGAAGTCATCGCCACCAAGGTGCGTGTCCCCGTTTGTTGATTTTACTTCTACGACATTATCGCCAACTTCAAGGATGGAAATATCGAACGTCCCACCACCGAAGTCATAGACTGCGATTTTTTGGTCTTTCTTTTTATCCATTCCGTAAGCAAGTGCCGCAGCAGTTGGTTCGTTGATAATACGTTTCACATCAAGGCCCGCAATTCTGCCGGCATCTTTTGTGGCTTGTCTTTGAGAATCGTTAAAGTAAGCAGGAACCGTGATCACCGCCTCTGTCACTTCGTGACCGAGATAATTTTCTGCAGTTTGCTTTAGTTTTTGCAAAATAAAGGCACCGATCTGTTCGGGCGAATATTCTTCACCGCGAATGTCGAATGCGACGCCGCCGCCTTTTTCTTTTACTTTATAAGGAATTCTTTTTTGCTCGTGAGTTGTTTCGCCAAAAATTCTACCAATGAATCTTTTTGAAGAGAAAATTGTATTTTCTGGATTCGTGACAGCTTGTCTTTTTGCAACCTGACCGACCAGTTTTTCGCCGTCCTTTGTGAAGGCCACGATGGAAGGAGTTGTTCTTCCGCCCTCTTCGTTTGTTAGAACTTTGGCTTCACCGTTTTCCATGACGGCAACACAAGAGTTTGTTGTACCTAAATCTATACCAATAATTTTTCCCATTCTATCCTCCGAAAATTCGCTTCCTGTTTTTTTCTCTGTTAGAGTTGCTGGAAGCGGTCATTATTTTAATCATTATTTACTTCAGTAACTACATTCATAATTTGAGTTGCTTTAAGTTTCCGTCAAGGGCACTCAAATCAGGAGAAAAACCCCTTCTTTTTGTCAAAGATCTTTTCTCCGCGTATCTCAGCGATTTCCCTTAGCTTTTGTTCTTCTTCGGGTTTTAGCTTTTTTGGAATATCAATTTTAACTTCATAATATATATGGCCACGAGCTGCTGATCTGAGTGATGGAAGGCCTTTTTTTGAAAGCTCAATTTGAGATCCTCCTTGAGTTCCCGGTGGAATTTTCAAGGGTTCTTTGCCCTCGAGAGTTTTGACTTCCACTTCGGTTCCGAGGATGGCTTGGCTGTAAGAGATTTTGATTTCTGAATATAAGTTTTGGGCTTCGCGCTCAAAGTTTGCGTGATTTGCTACGCGGATTTCGACATAGAGATCGCCTTGGGGACCGCTTCCGTAACCGCCTTCACCTTCGCCGCTGACTCTGAGGCGAGTTCCGTTATCGACGCCGGCTGGGACTTTGACTTTGAGTTTTCGGCGAGCCATTACGCGGCCTTGACTGTTACAAGATGCGCAGGGCTTTTTGATTTTTTTGCCCGAGCCTCTGCAAGTTGGGCAGGTCGTTGCCATCTGGAAGAACCCTTGGGATCTCACCACCTGACCTCGGCCAGCGCAGGTGCCGCAAGTTTCCATGCCGAACTTGGGATCGGCGCCCGTGCCTGAACAAGGTTTGCAATTGTCTTCTGTTTCGAAGGTGATTTCTTTTTCTATGCCTTCTAGAACATCTTCAAGTTTTACTTCAAGTAAATATCGTAAGTCCGAGCCCCTGCGATTGGAACTCTTTTGACCTTGTCTTTGCTGACCACCGAAGAAGTCGCCAAAGATATCACCAAAACTTTCAAAGATATCGTTGATGTCCGTAAAGCCTTGGCCACCGAAACCACCGCCGCCTCCACCTTGGAAAGCTCGGTGTCCGTAGGTATCGTACTGTTGTCTTTTTTGTGGGTTCGAGAGAATTTCGTAAGCACTTGCCGCTTCTTTGAATTTGTCTTCAGCTTCTTTGTTTCCAGGGTTTTTGTCAGGATGATATTGCATCGCGAGCTTGCGATAAGCTTTCTTAATAACGTCCTGGTCGGCGCTTTTCTCCACGCCTAATACTTCGTAAAAATCTCTCATATGATGCGCCTAATTTGGGGGGTGACATCAATTTCGTCAAGCCCGGAGATGAAGATAGATAAAGAATATTTGCCGTGTTTTTAGGCAGATTGATTTTTGAGCGCCTTCTCCAAATCAAAAGTCACCTGAAGATTCATCCAAAGCTTTGAGAGTATCAGCTGACTTTGAATTTACTTTTTCTATTTTGAACATCTTTAAACTCTGGTTCTTTTTCAAAACCATTTGGATAGAGAATGATGTCTGGAGCAATTCCCATAAAGGAAGCCAGTCTTAAGGCAACCCTAGAGCCGACATCTCGGCGATCATTTTCGATGGCACTTAAATTTGCCTGAGATATGCCACAGGTAAAAGCCATAATATCTTGAGGCACATTAAAGTTAGCTCTCCAAGATTTAATTAATTGCCCCGTCGTCATCTTAACGTCAAAGACTTCTAAAGGTTTTTTATTTTTTTTATTCATTTGTCTCTCGATGGTCATCTAACCATACCTTTCAATTATGACATATCATTTTTGATATGTCAATTTCATTATTTGTTAATTGGGTATAGAAGCAATTTAGAAGCGAGGCTCAATTAAGATTAAACCTAATACAGCTAATGATTAATCCGAATAACGAATTAATTGTCTAAATTTCGTCAGAATTTTGATTTACAGCAGATGGCAACCCTGCTTTCCGTGCGCCGCCTGTGATTAATTTATGATGTTGAAAACAGAGTAATCGCAAATTCTGCACCGAGGTCTCTCCGCCCAATGACAGCGGATACTTATGATCATACTGGAGTAAATGTTGAGAGGTGCATTTCCGCTTGGACTTGGGATCCGTAAACGTGCAACAGCCTTTGTCCCGCACATAGACTTCTCGCTTGACGATCGCTGGGATTGAGCGAGATTTTTTTGATGCAACTACTCTTGTCTGACAAGAATCGGTGCGTTGATTTTTCGACTCTGCCTTTTGATTCTTTATTTTATTTTCAGGGTCTAACTTTTGCAATCCTAATTGAGTGAGATACTTTAGCAATTCATTGTAGCTCATATTGGGATTCTTATGAGATAGAAAGTTTTTTAGACGATCTAGTTGATTTTTAAGGTCTTCATCTATTACTAATTTCAATTCAATTTTTTCTTCATTAATTTGTCGAATTTTTTCTTGAGGAATAGATTCTGGATTTAGCTTAACCATGGCCTTCTCAATTTCGAATAAAGATTTATTTTCCATGGATTCAACAAAAGTTAGCTTCTCTTCTTTGGTTTTAATTTTAGGAGAAGAATTGTGCTGTGATTTATTTTGTGTAGGTACAGGACTCTGCACTTTGTTTTGAGCATTGAGAAATCTTTGAATTTTCGCTGCGCCGGCCAGGCTTAAGGAGCCCTTTAAAATTTTATTTTCAACCTCAGGAACAGATTTTAGCAACCTCATCGCGTTGATTCTTCTGTAGGCGGCATCCTCACCATAACTCAATTCCTTAACTGTATATTCAAACAAGCTCGAATACCCGATTTCAAGATGCAACTTGCGGTTTTCAATTTCCTTGAGATGATGAAGAATTTCAGTAGTTATTTTTCTTTCTTCAAGAGATAATTTTTTGATATTTTGAAGCAAATTGTCGTTAGAAACATTTTTTAGATTCACCAAATTTCTCCTTACATTTTGATGTTCACATCAAGCGATTAAGCTGGATATTATGTATCGAAAAAAATGATTTTTGTCTCTGAAAATGAGAAATAATTTTTGTTTTTGGTGGGGAGAATCAATTCGAAATTCGGATTAAATTAGAATGTGACTACTATCGCATTTATGAAACTGAATGTATAATCAAGAACCAAACCAACTTTAATTATTAACGTTATTTTTTCCTGGCTTTAAGAATAATAGGTAAAGTGCGAAATACAAATTGATGATGGGTATTAATGCAAGAAAGTAAAACCAGCTAGGAGAACCTGTATCTTTATAACGTTTCGTTGCAGGAATATACAATAAGATCAAATTTATCATCATCATAATCGCTACAATTACTTTATCTAACTGTGGTAAAATTAATTTAAAAAGAAAAATGATAATAAGCTGGACGATCATCAATATGACAGTTGCCTTTAGATAATCCTATCGTCCAATTATTCTTTCTTTAGAAAAAAATATTTTTTTAGTTTCATAGCCAGGCCCTTTAAGATTAAAAGTTGTCCAATATATTTTTTCTTGTTTTCATAGTTTAAGTTTTTTATTACTTCTCTTCTAGAGAGAAATGAAATTAAAGCAAAGGTAATAGGCAATATCACATGCCATAAAGCCTATTTTGTTAAATCTAAATAAAGTCTATACGTAGTAATTAAAAACATCACTACAGCTAAATATGAGACGATAGTGAATAGAATATTCTGTCCTTTTTTAGAAGGATCATCAGAGTATTTCTTAACCTCTCGTCTCAAATAAAAAAATGCAAAGAGAGAGAATATTTCGACAATTATGACACTCGCATCCAATTACTGCCCTCCGCATGTAACAGATTGCCCTGCAAAGTCTAGTAAAGCACCACTTACACCACCGATTCCAGAAGAAATTATATCATTTGATAGATTATTTAAAGTTGCTGCTCCCGGCGCTCTCCCTATTACTCCAAACGGTACCTGTAAATAATTTGCTGCTCCAATTCCTAGCGCTCCTCCACCAGCTCCTGCCATAGCTGATGCTATTATACTAGAGTAATTTAATTGAGCAACGCTTGACCCAGATGCAATTTGGTTAGCAGCGCTTGATACCGCACCGATTATTGCTCCAGCAGCAATTCCCGCACCCATTGTAGTACCAGAAACTGCGCCAGCACCTGCCCCAATAGCAGCACCTTGCCATGTACCGCTAACAGCATAGCCAGACGCACCTCCAATTAAGGCACCTATTACGGCTCCAGCAAATTTTCCATCGGGATCAATAAAATTCACAGGGTCGTTAAAAGTATATCCCATCAAGTTCGTATCGCCGCCGCTGAATCTAATTGGATCCTTACTTGTCCATCTTCCTATTTCTGGATCATACGTTCTCGCGCCGAACTTCACTAGTCTTGTGTCTTCGTCGTAGATTCCGCCGGCGAAGCCGAAGGGTTGGTAGCCGGGGTTTGTGTCGGTGATTACTCTTCCGAATTCATCGTGTTCCATTTTTTGCATCACTGTTCCGTCGGATTCTCGCAGGACTAATCTCACTGATCCTAGGTGATCTGTGACAATTCGGTATTTCACGTTCGCATTGTCTACAAAATAATCTGGAGAGTGAGCTTTGCTTGCATATACGAATCTCTTTGTGACTATGCCTGATGTATTGATTTCTCCAATCAATCTATTATTCACGTCGTAAGCAAATCTTTTTTGCAAGACGCTATTCACTTTTCTTCCAATTCTTCTACCGAGAGCATCCATCTCGTAATTGATTGTCTTTGTCGGAGTCACAGCGCCCGTCATATTCCCGTATACATCATAACTGTATGACGTTGTTGCGATTCCAGTTCTGGATAACATTTCGCCATTCGCATTGTATGTGTAAGTTAAACTTTTGTACGCCAGCAATCTATCCTGATCATCATAGACTGCTGTGATGGGCGATCCATCAGCTCCGCCATTTCTGTTGGAGTTTTCATCATAACTGTATGTAGAGGCTACGATACCGTTCTTCTTTGTAAGCTCAAGCCTTCCGGTATTGTCGTACTCATATTCAAAAACCGTAGTCACTCCATCTAGAGTTTCTGTTTTCTTTGTGATTCTACCAAGTAAATCTCTTTCAAATGAGAGGCTGTAGACTGCATTAGAATTTCTATTGAGACTGTATGCAGAAAGCTCTCCGTATGTTGGATCGTATGTTCTCTCATCATTAATACTTCCAAGTGTTGTCGTAGACAATTGGCCATTTGGAGCACTGTAAGTTAAAGACAAATCTCCGGCTTGCGATAGATACTCATCGTTATCGTAGGTGTAGTTGATATTGATGGAGTTTGATGCGCTTAAGTACTCAGCGTTGAGTTGTGAGTTTTGTGATGTTCCTAGAGAGAAATTATAAATGGTGCTTGTCGGAGAAATTCTAACACTTTGTCCTGACAAAACTCCACCACTGTAACTCAACTCCACTCTAGAATTATCTGGAGCAATTACTTTTGTTGGTAAACTTATGTTATTTGAAAGTTGCCCATACTCGTAAGTATATACACCATTCGGAGCAGTGACACTCTCAAGCCGTCCAGAAGATGCACCATAATTATAATCGAGAGCTTGCCCATCAGGTCTTGTCACCGAAGTTAATTGATTATCGATATTATAACCATACAATGTGCTCACCTGAGGAATTGATGAAAGCACTGGAGGATTGTAATGAGAGACTTTTTCATTAGCACCGATTGTCATAGTGTGAGCGGGTCTTGATGGCGGCGTGATTGATGTTAAATTCCTATTGCCATCATAGGTGTAGTTGATCTCTCTTAAATCCGGCAGTCTGATTTTGATAAGTCTTTCGGTGGCATCATAGACGTAATTTGTAGATTGATTGAGAGCGTTTGTTACGGTCTTTAGAACCTTCGTAATCATGTTGTAAGTGAAAGTTGTCGTACGAGTGCCTTGAGTGATTTGCGTGAGCTTTTCGTCTGTATAAGTCATCTCGACAGGATTGAGATTTCCCTGCCTGATGCTGATAGGACGTTGATAATCGTCGATTACTGATTCTGTTGTTTTGCCGAGTTGTGTTGTTGTTACCGTGGTTTTGGTTGAGCCTGTGTATACTGATGTTACAGGAAATTGAGACTGGTATCCTACGGTTTGAGTTCTCGTCCATGTATTGATTGAGAATGGATCGCTAGGATTAGTGAGAGTAATGTTGTTATTGAAATTTTTTACTCTTTGACCCAACATTTGCTCAACTGTACTAGACACATGGTTTGAAGTACCACCAAATCTTGTGTTGTTGATCGTATAGTTTACCAATTGGCTTGATCCATTATGTGAGTATTTCTGAGATGTATTGCCAGAATATTCTGACAAATATTTTGATCCGTCGGCTCTTAATTCTTCTTGCTTAGAGTAATTATCATAGCTATCGACAGACATAAGATCTTGGCGATTCATCCCTGTTGCTGACGACACAACAAAAGACCCATTTGGATTAGATGTCTTTGCTAGATTTATTTGCCTTCCACCAGAGTGAGCATCATTAGTAAGGTTTCCGTAATTATCATATGTAAAAGAACTTAAAAAATTCCCAGGTTTTTTGAAACTTGCAAGAAGGCCACCAGCTCCGTAATAAGTCATCGTTTGGACCTGGAACTTTGGATCTCTGACCGTTGCGAGATAGCCATCAGAGTTCAAAGTTACGTTCGTGACTCTACCATTTGGTGATACTATAAAACTAAATTTATCGAAAGTTCTATGGAAGGTTGTGGTTCTTTGGAATGGCTCTACAATGTAAGCCAGACGTTCTTGAGAATCATAGTAGAAAGAATAAAGATTCTGTCCTGTAAGACCAAGTTTTATTTCAACGATTTTTCCTGTAGAATCAAAGATATAAACTCTTGATCCGTCTTCTTCTGCGACTCGATAAAAATTTCCAGGAAGAGTTTCTGCCGTTACAGATCGCTCGGTTCCATTGGGTTTATAAAGAGTTTTCGAACTTGCATCGTAAAAATACCAAATTGACGGAACCCAAGCTCCAAGACCCAGTTTTTTGTTTTTGAGAGAGCCTATGTGTAATTCTGTGGTTGTATCATATGAAAAATCAGATCCAACTTCTGTAACTACTGTCTTATAGGGCACAGTAGTCCAAACCTCATTCCCAAAGCTGCTTAGACCATTAGTGAGATAAGTTGCAACTTGATTTAACCCTGTACCATACGTAGAAGTATGGATGACACTATTTTGATCATTCATTATCTTTAGCGTATAACCAGTTACACTAGAATGGATTTGTGAGCGAGTAATTGGAACTTTTATTTTATAATCTTCTAATCTACCAGGTACTCTATTTGAAAAATAATTTAACTTGAATGAAGATCCAACAATATTAATTTCTTCTCCTAAGGTTTCACTACCTACCTGAATAATTGAACCACATTTATTTACAGGCTGCTGAATAGCCGGTGCACTTTTAGTAGAAGTAAAATTTGCTCCACATCCGCTTGTTACAGCTACCCCTAGAGCATGTGTTACAGTCGAACTACCACAATATATAGCTGCTCTGCTATTTGAATTACATACACCTGCTTGAACATGATTTGAAACAATAAAACTAAAAGAAAATACAATTGCCCATTTAAGCATCAATAACTCCTTAATCAAAAATATGAATCCGTTTATTTAACGGACAAAGCTTACTTTTATTGAATTTATAAAAATTAAAATAAACAAATTTAGTTGAAAGTCGTGAGAAATATCTTTAACGCAAGACGAACATGATGCATTTATTGTTTAAATAGTAAACACATCAAAATAATTATGTATTTTTTGATAAATTTAGCTTTAGTTTTACTCTTTAATATTAAGTTCTTTTTTTAATTCTTCGAGGCGAGTTTTTGCGCGACTTATATGAGGACTATCTGGATTGTTTTCTATAAATGATTTGAGCGTAGTATAGCCTAGAGTTGCTCTACCGACTCGGGACCATAACCTTGATGCAAGAGTGGGAAGAAAGTCAGGACCTCCATTCTTATAAGCTGCCATAAGTAGGTCTGCTGCCCGTCCTGGCTTCTGTAATTCCATGAGATAGTGATAAGACGCTCGATAATTTAAGATCCAATTATTGGGGAATTGCTCTAGGCCTTTATCATAAATAATTTTAGCACCTTCTCTATCGTCAACAACTACACTTAAAACTGTTGCCCCAACTTCATATACCGCTTCAAATCTTGGTGAAATATCCGTAATAAAATCCATCATCTGAAAAACCCATCCCTTGTGACAGCGCGATGGTTTTAATTTAGCAGATAACGCCTCATCAACTCCGATTCCAGGATTATAAGATCGCTCCATATTTTCATTTTCACAATAATCCATATTCTGAATAGTATTAAGCCAAAAAGTATCTGCCATAGTATTCTTATGACCAAAATGAAAACTCTGTACTATTTTTATTGGATATATTTTAAATCCAGCTTTTCGTTCTACCTGAAATCCATTACCAATAATAATAAAGATTATTCCTAAAAATATAAGAAAAGCGCCTCTCATATTTTTATTATGATCTTTTTATAAAGTTAATGTCAAAGAAAGGTACTTAAAAAATAAAAAGCCCATCTATGAGAAGATGGGCTTTTTATTTATTTCATATCTTAAAGATATTAGATACCAGAAGTATCGTTTAATAATTGTTTGTTTTGAGTAATAGACCAAGTATCTACTGCTTGACCACCAATGTCCGCCGAAGCACATGTTGTGTAAGAACTCGTTGCACCAGCTGTGCTTGAGTTAGCAGCAGCACATCCAACAGGAGCAGCCACAAATGTAGCATTTTCAAACCAGCCACCAGTTGTATCGTTACCTGTTTCAAGAGGTTTATTACCAAATCCGTTAACACCACCGCAAGCAGCTATTGCAACGTTGGTTGTAATACAAGCATCTGCATTTGGAACGTTGTTAAAGTTAACTAACTGAGCTCCTTGATATACAGCTAATGCATTATCTGCAGCTGTTATTCTATAAGTTAATCTACCAGTTGGTCTAAATCCGATGGCAACGAAATTTCCTAAATGGCCATTGAACTCTGAAGATGAAGATGAAGATGATTGGTAATAAGCGCCCAAAATTGATCTTGCTTCACTCTGTCTCGACTTCCTTTGGAAAGATTGATAGTTCGGGATTGCAATTGCCGCTAAGATACCGATGATCGCGACGACGATCATTAGTTCGATTAGCGAGAAACCACTTTGGTTTGACTTTTTCATGTGACGTTCTCCTTGTTATTTGTTGTTTTTTTGTAAAACAGCCTGAAGCTCTCGTTAATTCAAGAGCTAAAATATTTTTTTCCTTAACAATATCTTAATTCTAGAGACACTATTGGTTTTCCGCAATTGAATTTTAAATGGGTCCTAAGTTGATTCGCACCATATTAAGACCAGACCTTCGTCTGGCTTTTTTATGTTTCATAATGATACAGAATTTATTTAATATTTTCTGTGGCAAAAAAGAACTTGTTCCACATCTAGAGTTTTGATTCCATCAATTTTTTGATTATCCATAGAAATCAAACAAGGTTCAAATGACGGAGTGGTTTTACAAAAATCAATCAAAGATTTCAAATCGGAAATTTTTGTCTTCGCAGACTTGACCTCAATGGCATACTTCTCACCGCCAGGCCCAAGAGCTACAAAATCCACTTCTTTATCTCTGTCTTTCCAATAATAAAGTTCCCACCCTGCTTCAATAAGCCGTGCACCAATCGTATTCTCAAAATATCGCCCAAATTTCTCACTAGAAATTCTTTCTGTGATTGGCCTCTCAAAACATCTCATCAATGCATTATCATGAACGATAATTTTGGGAGGTGTTTTCTTTGTACGTAAGATTTTAGTAGAATACTTTTGAATGCCTGTAACCAAGAACGCATCCTCTAAAAGTTTTAAATAGTGCTGAAGCGTTACAACGCTGCCCTTACCCTCGAGCTGACCTTGCAACTTTGTTAAACTGATAATCTCAGAAGGGTGCCCCACGGCAACTCTAAAAACCTGTCTCAGCAATGCTGGCTGATCGACCGGATGCAATTGCAAAAGATCTCTACCAATAGCAGGCTCTATAATAGAATCTCTAACGTACGAACCCCATCTCTCTACATCAGAAATAAATTTCATCGACCCCGGATAACAGCCATACTCAACGTAGTCTTTCAACGACATATCAAATACTTTATTAGCTTCTTGATAATTCCAATGTTCCGCGCGAATTAATTCGAAGCGGCCGGCCAAAGTTTCCTTCAAACCTTTTTCCATAAGCAAAGCTGATGAACCTGTGACGATAACTTTGAGTTGGTATTTGTCTCGATCCCAGAGTTTTTTTAAAACCTCGCTCCAGTTAAAGATTTTCTGAATCTCATCTATGGCTAGAATTTTTGATTTTGTTTTATTCGCCTTCTCCCACCACTCCTCAATGACAGTTGCATTCATGGGAGTTGGAGAATCGGCAGATTCATAAATTGCATCGGCCTTCAATGAAGCCTTTAAAGCCGTTGTTTTGCCTATCTGCCTTGGGCCGATAACAACTTGAATTAACGGAGCTTTTTCAGCAAGTCGGGATGAAATAACGCTTTTCAGGTACCTATTTTCGTTCATATATCAATATGTTAGGTCATTTTTTACAATTTGTAAAGTACATTTAACAAATTGTAAAATCCTTATCACTCATCGTCCGCAGCTTCTTCGTCACCTGGAGCACTTAACCCATACTTATCACATCGATATCTCATCGATCTAAACGTAATTCCAAGGAGCTTCGAGGCTTTTTTCTTTACGCCGTTCGCCTTGTGAATGGCCTTTACCAATAATTCTTTTTCCATTTGGCCGATGATTTTTTCTAACTCAATACCTTCATCGCTGATTTCGATCTCGTAGCTGGATGCTAATTTTCTTCCTGATGGTGTGTTCACAAATGGTGGCAAGCTCTCGGGCAAGATCGTTGAACCTGCTTCTAGAGCAACCGTTCTCTCAATGATGTTTTCTAATTCTCTTACGTTACCTGGGTAATCGTATTTTTTTAAAACCTTCATTGCCTCATCTGAAATTCCGCTCACCGGTTTTCCAAAACGTGTCGAGTACTTTTGCAAGAAGTGCTTTGCGAGCAACGTAACGTCATCCGTTCTCTCTCTCAAAGGAGGTACGCGGAGTAAAATAACATTCAATCTATAATAAAGATCTTCTCTGAAGGCGCCGATTTTGATCATGTCCTCTAAATCTCTATTTGTCGCGGCGATGATTCTCACCTCGATCTTTTGATCATCAGTAGCCCCCACACGTCTGATCACTCTTTCCTGAATCGCTCTCAAAAGTTTTACCTGAATGGTCAGCGGCAACTCACCCACCTCATCCAAGAACAGCGTTCCACCATCGGCAACTTCAAATAAACCTACCTTATCTTGAATCGCTCCCGTGAAGGATCCTTTTTTGTGACCGAACATTTCGGATTCCATTAAGTTCTCAGGTATCGCTCCGCAGTTGATCGTCACAAAAGGTTTGTTCTTCAGTGGACCGTTCACGTGAATGGCCTTGGCGACCATCTCTTTACCCGTACCACTTTCCCCCGTGATCAAAACGTTTGTTGGAGTTTGTGATACACGCTTGATCAATTCATAGATGTGATGCATTTTTTCGGAATTCCCTACCAAACTCTGGAAGGAATATTCTTTCTGCATTTCTTTTTTTAAAGTTCTGTTTTCTACCTCTAAGTTTTTAGATCTTAGAGCGTTACTAATAACAATTCTAACTTCATCAATTTTGAAGGGCTTTGTGATGTAGTCATAGGCTCCGAGCTTCATCGCCTCAACAGCGCTCTCTGTAGTTCCGAAAGCCGTGATGATCATGAATACGAGGTCAGGATAGTTGTCCTTTACGTGCTTCAGTAATTCCATCCCTGTCACATTGGGCATTTGCATATCTGAAATGACCATGTCGAAGGATTTCTTTTTTAGAAGCTCAATTGCTTTTGCTCCGTCCTCTGCAGTAGTTACTTCATAGCCTTCTTTCTTGAGCATGATCTCAAGAAATTCTCTTATAGACTCTTCGTCATCTACTGCTAATATTCTAGGTTTCATATCTATGACTCCCGTGCTTCAAATTTGGTAGCGATTTCTCGCTACAGCTAAAGTTTAAATCTTATAATAAATTCTGTTCCGCCGTCATTTCCGTTTTGGCTCACTTTGGATTCTACATCCACTTGCGCATTGTGAGATTCTAAAATCTTATGCACAATCGCCAAACCCAATCCTGTTCCTCTGGGTTTTGTTGTAAAGAATGGCTCAAACATTTTTATTCGAATCTTTTCTTCCATCCCTACGCCGTTGTCTTTTATTCTCACCTCAATAAAATTTTCTTTCAATTCCACTGATACCTTAAGTTGTGGAGATTCTACTTTTTCCATCGCGTGACAAGCGTTTATCATTATATTTAAAAACACTTGTTTTAGTTTGTCACGATTAGCTTGAATGGGCTTTGTAGATTGAATGTTAAGGTCTAGTAGAGGCGTCACTATGGCCTTATTCAGCTGCAAGAGTTCTAAGCAATCCTTCACAAGCTTCGAAATATCGACCTTATCGTCCATAGGAAGGTTGGGTCTCACGAACTCTAAAAATTCTGAGATCAGGTTATTGAGGCGATCCGTTTCTTTTAAAGTAATGGCGATAAGCTTTTTTTGTTCATCGTCGATCTGTTCAAAACTCGTAGCGAGCAATTGTACACTGCCGCTCATGCTTGCTAAAGGATTTCTGATCTCATGAGCGATACCCGCTGCCAATTGGCCGACGGCTGCTAATTTTTCTTGGTTCTTTAGGCGGTCTTCGATTTTTCTTCTTTCAGTGACGTCTTGGATGAGAAGCAAGTAACCCGCCTCTAACTCTGCCAAATTTAATCTTGAAATTAGAATCTCCAAGTGCCTTCGGTCATCACCGATATCGTATTGGATTTCTTTTGTGATCACTTGTTTTTTTGAAAGATCCTCTTTCAATGAATGCAGATCCACCACGGAATGAATATCAAACTTTGTATCTATGCTTTTACCTAATATATCGTGGCCCAAGATATCCTTGAGGGCTTGGTTGGATTGAATCACCGTAAAGTTTTGATCTAAAGTCATTAAACCTGTTTTTATATTGTCCACAATCAAGTTATTGATATTTTTTAACTCTTTAAGATCTTTTTCTTTAGCCTTCAATTGCGTCGCTAAACCACCACTTAGCAAGGCCACCACAAAGAACGCCAAGTTGTTCATCAGAAACATAAAAATTTTAGAATTACTTCCCATAGATGTGTCTACAAACAACACCGCACTAAATAAGAACGCGCAGAACACAGAAATAGTAAGGGCGCCTCTCAATTGGAAAGACAAAGCCGTTATAAAAATTAAATATAAATAGAAAAATAAATAAAGAGAATTTTGTAAACTGGTTTTATAAAGAATCAAAGAAATGATCACCGCATCGAGTGGGAGCAGAACCCTGAGGGCCTTCTCATTTAGTTTTTCCTTGTCCACTCCGATGTATAAAAAAATCGCACTCACCATAAGAGCCAAAGACAACAAACAATAAAGTGGTATTAAAAAATCAAAATTAATAAATAACGGATATCTCAGTTGGTAAATAACCGTGAATACCAAAAGGAAAAAGTACAATGCTAATCTTGAAAGTTGAGGCAAGCTAATCATTATGCCCCCGCCGCGCCAGCAAGATTGAAGATCGGAAGATACATCGCAACCACGATGACCGCGATGATACCACCAAGCACAACCATCATGACTGGCTCAATCATACTTGTTAAAGCCGTTACCGCATAATCCACTTCTTCCTCGTAGAAATCTGCAATCTTACCCAGCATTGTATCGAGGGCACCGGTTTGCTCTCCCACACCAATCATTTGCACCATCATATCCGGAACAAAAGGATCTTGAGCTAGAGGAATAACAATACTTTTACCTTGGGCAATAACTTCTTTGGCTCTCAAGAATGTGGCTTCAAGAACGGCATTGCCCACAACTTTTGCGGAAATATCCAAACCATCCAAAATAGGAACACCACAAGAAATCATTGTAGAAAAAGTTCTGGTAAATCTAGCAATGGCATTTTTTTGGATAAGAGAACCTACCAGTGGCATGCGAATAAAAATCGCATCACAAGTTGCGCGTCCCTTTTCCGAGCGATAATAAACAAAGAAAGAATAAATTGTTCCAAACAACGTACCAAAAACGAGATACCAGTAATCCACCAAAAAGTGACTGAGGTTTACGACCTGTTGAGTAAGCCATGGAATGTCTTGGCCAGAACTTTTAAATAATTCTTCAAATTTAGGAATAACAAACGCTAAAATCACATAAATCACCAGCGCAGCGACGCCCAAAATCCCTGCTGGATAAAAAAGAGCTCCCGTGACCTTACCTCTAATTTTTATTGATTTTTCAATGTAGGCTGCAAGTCTTTCTAAAATAACATCAAGAGAACCGGATTCTTCGCCGGCTTTGAGTAAGTTCACGTAAAGCTTATCGAATATTCTCGAATGCTGAGCTATGGAATCTCCAAGTTTTTTACCACCTTCGATGTCTTCTTTGATTTTTTTTAAGCTGGCTCCCAAATAAACATTGCTCGTGGAATTGGATAGAATTTCTAAGCTCTGAACAATGGGAATCCCGGAGTTGACCAGCGTAGCAAATTGTCTGGTAAAAATTTGAAGGTCCTTGCCGCTCACTCTGGTTTTTAGATTATCTAATCCACTAAAGTAATTTTTTTTACTGTTTGCCATGCTCATCTTGGTAGGAATCAGACGTTGAGCTCTTAACTTAATACGTGCTTCTGTATCGGAGGCTGCTTCGATTGAGCCTCTCGTAATTCTGCCATCTACAGATTTTGCCTGATACACGTATTTTGGCACTGAACCTTCCTAAAGAGCCTATAGCCCAGCTTTTCTTAGCATGTTGTTTAAGTCATCAGGATCAGGACTCGCTTCAAATCCCACTTTCATATCAATTTTACGACGAATCATTAAATTCATCAGACATTGATTCATGGTAATCATGCCGGAGGTTGCTTGCCCCACTTGCATCATCCCGTGAAGTTGATAATACTTCCCTTCACGAATCAAAGCTTTAATACCGGAAGTTGGAATCAATAATTCATAAGCCAAAACCAATTTTCCATCTAGGCCCGGAAGCAATTGCTGACTGAGAATACATTGCAAGACGGAACTCAATTGGTTCAGCGTGATTTCTCTTCGGCCTTCATCAAACATCGCCACGATACGACTGATGGTATCGGGCGCAGAATTCGTATGAAGAGTCGCAAACACCAAGTGACCCGTCTCTGAAACCTTCAACGCCATCTCGGCAGTTTCTCGATCTCTCATCTCACCCACTAGACAGTAATCAGGATCTTGACGAAGAACATACTTCATAGCGGTTTCAAAATTTTCTGTATCCAAACCCACTTCTCTTTGGTTTACGATACACTTTTTGTGATTGTGAACATATTCGATAGGATCTTCGATGGTGACAATGTGCGATTGTTTTTCTTCGTTCACTTTATCCAGAAGTGATGCAATCGTTGTCGACTTACCAGAACCTGTTGCGCCCGTAACCAAAATCAATCCGTTTGCCTTATTGGTAATCTCTTGAATGATATTGGGTAATCCTAGCTTTGAGAAATGCGGAATCTCCTCTGGAATTCTTCTCACCGCAGCCGAAACCACACCACGCTGTCTAAAAACGTTCACACGGAAACGGCCCAGTCCCGTCACACCAAAACCAAAATCCACTTCGTTTCTATTTTCGAATAACTTTCTATGTTTTTCAGTCATCAGCGAGAGACAAATGTTACTCGCTTGCTGTGGAGTTAATGGCTCTGAAGATCTCTGAAATAAATTTCCATTGATTCTCACCATCGGAGGCGAACCTGCCACAATGTGCAAGTCTGTTGCGTTGTCTTTTACGACCATTTCCAATAGTTCTTTTATGCTCTTCATGTTAGCTCTACTTCTGGGCGCCTTGTGGACGCCACTGCTGTTCAAGTTTTCCGTTTAGTCCTTGGCAGTTACTCCCAAGACCTCATCAATTGTTGTAATTCCAGCTTTAACTTTATTCAGTGCGGCTCTCCTCAATGATTTCATTCCGTTTCTAATGGCGCATTCTTTTAAAAGTAACGGATCTACTTTTTTGAAGATTAAAGATTTTAATTCATCATTGAATTGCAAAATTTCATAGATCGAAATACGACCCGAGTAACCGGTTTCGTTACAGCGCTCGCATCCATCACCCTTCATCACTTGGAAAGTTCCAAGCTCGTCCTCTCTGAATCCCATATCCAAAAGTGCTTGGTTATCGACGTGAATTGAATTTTTGCAATACGTACAAATCTTTTTCACGAGTCTTTGTGCAACGACAAGATTCACCGCCGATGTGACCAGAAAAGGTTCGATTCCCATATTGATCAAACGGTTGATGGTAGCAGGAGCATCGTTGGTGTGTAGAGTGCTGACCACCAAGTGACCCGTAAGCGCGGCCTTGAAGGCTATCTCTGCTGTTTCGTAGTCACGAATCTCCCCCACCATAATGATATCCGGGTCTTGACGAAGGAAAGATCTCAATGTGGTTGCAAATGTTAAATCAATATCTTTGTTCATTTGAACTTGGTTGATACCTTCCAAGTTGAATTCCACCGGGTCTTCGGCTGTAGAAATATTTACGTCCGGTTGATTCAATTCGGCAAGAGCAGAATAAATTGTTGTGGTCTTACCTGAACCCGTTGGACCCGTGATCAAAAGAATTCCGTTGGGTTGGTAAAGTGCTTTTTGGAATTTGACCAAATCATCATCCTCAAATCCTAATTTTTTAAGATCGAGCTGAAGGTTGGATTTATCTAAAATCCTCATCACCACTTTTTCACCGAAGAGTGTAGGTAGAATGCTCACCCGAAAATCGACTTCTTTATTGTCTTTAGTTTTGATTTTTAAACGACCATCTTGCGGACGTCTTTTTTCCGAAATATCAAGCTTACTCATCACCTTGATACGAGAAGCAATCGCACCGGCCATCCCTGACGGTGGTTGGATTTGCTCATAGAGAGATCCATCGATTCTCATTCTGACTCTGAAGTTTTTTTCGTAAGGTTCAATGTGAATATCTGAGGCTTTTCTTTTTACGGCTTCGGCTAAAATTACGTTTACAAATTTCACAACCGGAGACTCATCCGCATCCCCGTCGATAATTACGGATTTTGTTCCCACTTCGATATCTACCGAAGTTGTTTCTTTTTCCATGTCGGTCATGATGGATTCAAATTTTGTTTTTGAACTGTAATACCGATCGATGGCCAATTCAATAGAGTGCTCTGGTGCAACCACTGCTGTGATTTTGCATCTAGTGATATGGAATAAGTCGTCTTTGATGTACACGTTGCTAGGATCTGCCATGGCCAATACGAGAGTGTCTCCAGATTTGTTTACCGGAATGACTTTGTATTTTTCGCAAATCTTTTTTGGAACAAGTTTAATGGCGTCGGGATCAATTTGGAATGCATCAAGATCAACAGAAGGAATGTTGTACTGTCTCGCCAAAAAATCTGCGAGCTGTTTGTCATCGATGTATCCAAGCTTAACCAGTGAAGACGAAAGTCTTCCGCCGTTACTCTTTTGTTCTTTCTTAGCTTTTTCCAATTGATCGATGCCGATCAAATTTTCATTAACTAAAAGTTCACCAAGTCCCTTTGCCAAGTGTCCCCCACCCAATTCTCTAAAGACCTAAAAAGTTATCTTTTTTGGGTCATATCAATAGATTACAGTGGTGTGACGATTTTTGTAACTAGGCTGACGTCCAGATTGTATATATAGAGAGCCGGAATTTTTTTTGGGTTACATTTGGAATTCATCGAGAATGGTTTGAATTTTATTTTTGTCATATGCGACTTGATCCAAATTGGTTTTCAAAAGCTGCTTGTACTCATCAAAATCAGTCTTTAGTCCAGTCACCTTAAGTACCCAATTCAGATCATAAAAGCCAAAGGCCTCATAACCGCGCACGACTCTCGCCCCAATGTCTTGCGCGATTCTCAAGAACGGAGTCTCTGGCGGCACATCAACGAGGTCGATAACCAAGCCACCTTTTTTTAAAAAATTAAAATAGTAAATTTCATTCGGAAAATCTTCAGAGTCCAAAACCGAAAAAGTATTGATCACCAGTCCGTGGGTTCCCGGAAGGATAGTTACATCTACTCTTTTGGTGTATTCAAATTGAACATTATAAAAAATTTCCTTAAAATCTTTGATTAAATTTAGCGCACTTTCATCATCCTTGCTGGTGATGTTGATTTTTGAGAATCCAAGTTTTATCAAAGCTGCAATGGAGGCTCTCGCCAAACCACAAGTCCCTATAACAAAACCTTTATCCATGACATCGAGATTTTTTACGGTGTGAGTGAGGAATTCAAAAAGAGAATCTCTAAACAAAATTTCTGGCCAGTAGCCTTTTTTTTCATCAAACATAAGACTGTCGACGGCTTTTAGATTTTCTAATTCTCTTAGATTATTTTTAATATTCAAAGAAACTTGATCAATATTTTTCGGATGAAACCTTATGGAGAGTTTTTGAGCTGTGGCCTCCGCGATTTTTTCTTTGAGGTTAGCATCTGTGGCCTCGATAAAAGTGAATTGATTTTGAATTCCTTTAGAATTGAGATATTGGCTCAAAACTTCCAACCTTGGAGTTTTTAAAGGACCAATTTCACACCATTTCAATTCTTCCATCTTTTCCCCTTTTTAGGTGCGCTGTCGCTTTAGCAATTCATTGGTTCTAAGAAATCTAATGTTGTTGCTATATCGTGTTTGATTTGTGCCTTGAGTGCATCAATGTTTGGAAATTTGATTTCTGCACGGATGAATTGTTCAAAATAAATTTCGATCTCTTCACCATAAATATCTTTGTTGAAATTCAGGATATGAGTTTCAACTTTTAAAGGTCTATTTTTCCCATCACTGTCCACAAAAGTAGGATTGTAGCCCACGTTCGTCACTGACTTATAGATTTCACCTCTCACACTTGTGTAGGTCGCATAAACTCCAGCCTTTGGAAAGACTTCGGCCTTCGTAGATAAATTTGCCGTTGGAAATCCCAGGAGTCTCCCTCTCTGATCTCCTTTTTCCACTAATCCTGAAACATAAAAAGATCTGCCTAACATTTTGCGAGCCACATCGACATGACCTTCTTTGATCGACTTTCTAATTTCTGAACTCGAAATAACAAGGCCATCCATTTTGACTGGATGAACAATTTCCAAATCCAGTCCATGCATCTCACAGAGTCTTTCTAAGATCGAAAGTGTTCCCTGTCTATTTGCACCAAAAGCAAAATCATATCCCACCACCAAGGCAATTGGTGAAAGAGGTTTAATGATATAATCGCTTAAAAATTTTTCTGGTGTGAGTTGCGAAAGATCTCTAGAAAAAGGTTCCAATATCAAAAGGTTCACGCCCATTTTTGCGAGTTCCCTTTCTTGATCTTTGTGCTCAAAAAGTTGCACGTGGTGGAGTTCGGGTCTAAGAATTCTGCGCGGATGAGGATTGAAAGTTACGACTACAGATTGCGCTTTCAACTCACGCGCTTTACTCGTGGCCTTTGAAATAATTTCACGATGGCCAAAATGAAGCCCATCAAAATTCCCAATGGTAACGACTGACTTGGTAACCTGTGCCTTAAGCCTTGCAATTCCGTGTGCGACTTCCATAAAACTCCATTGATAGAACCATTGATTTAAATCATATAAGATAGTATATCATTACGCCTAGTGTCTATTATCAAAATACTAAAGAAAATCGAGCATTTCCTCACCACTTACCTAAAGTGGGCATGGGGCGCAAGAGCCTTTTGGTTAAGGGCACTCCTTTGCTGGGCGATTGGCTTAGCTTTTCTATGGACGGACTACGGTTCAAACTTTGATTATAGATTCCAAGTTCGCGGAAATGTCTCCAAGCCCAATGACATCGCGTTAATCTTGATCAACGAAATGGATTGGAAAAAATTAAGGAATGTCCAGGTCGACACTTTCGAATCTTTACGCTCCCTTTACGTGAACGAAACTCTCACCGATAATTACTATTGGGATGAAGAACTCTGGGCTCACCTCCTAAGAAAAATTCTAGAGTACGAACCCAACAAAATTGGCGTTACATTTTTCTTTGGTAGCAACCTTGGAAACGTAAAGATCTCTAAAAAAAATTCTGAATTATTTGAAAATCCAAAAATTTATTGGCCCGCAAGAATTTCTTCTGAAGGACAAATTCAATTTCCGATTTTCACCAGACATCGTGAAACAGGTTTAATCAACCTCTATCCTGATATGGATGGTATTGTTAGAACCTTTGAAACCTCAATTGCCGAAATTCCAAGCTTTGGTTACGTACTTTCAGATCAAAAAAGAGACATCAAAACCTATTCAAAAAAATATTTTATAAATTATCAGGCAGCACCCGAGAAAACTCCATCCTACAAAGCCATTGATCTGCTGACTGGAAAAATAAAATTGGAAGATTTGAGAGGGAAAACCATAATTATTGGTACAAAAGACTCGAAAGAACATCTTTACCCAACGCCAATGGGTTTTATGACAAAATCCGAATTGTTTGCGCAAGTTGTAGATAATTTTAACAATGAACGCTTTCCCAGAAAATTCCCAATTCAGTTCTATGCCTTTTATCTCGCGATCATTTTAATTTTAACTTTATTGATCATCTTTGAGTATCCCCAAAACTATGCCCTGGCATTCTTGATTTCTTTGGGCGCCATCATTGCCGGATTTTCGACATGGCTATTTGATACTTACTATGTATGGGCACCCATATTTGCAGCCTTGATTCAGATTGTTGGAACCTACATTATCTTTATTGGTTTCAAACTTGCACAAAACGAAAGAAAAACTTGGAGACTCGAGCAGGAAAAGAGCTATCTCTTTGAGCTTGAGCAACTCAAAAACAATTTCATCAGCCTGATCAGTCATGATTTAAAAACTCCGATTGCAAAGATCCAAGGCATTACAACAAGACTCATGCAATCCAATGGCCCTTTCAATAAAGATCTTGAGACCATTCAAAACTCAAGTCAGGATCTCTATAGATACATTCAATCGATTTTACAGATCACTCGAGTAGAATCTTCGGATTTTAAGATTAGAAAAGAGGCGGCCGATATCAACCTGATCATCGAAAAGGCCGTAGAACAATTAAAGCCTTTAGCTTTTGAAAAGAACATCAAACTGAATGTTCAACTCGAACCTATGTTCTCTATTGAAATTGATACAGCGCTAATTCACGAAGTGATTGCGAATTTGATAGAAAATGCTATTAAATATACTCCAAAAGACGGAACCGTAGAGATTTCTTCAGTCGAAGCCGATGATTACGTGAGATTTTCAGTTCGTGACAACGGCGCTGGAATTCCAAAAGAAGAATTAGATTCTGTTTGGGAAAAGTTTTACCGCGGAAGAAATCATAATCTCACGACGCAGGGAACCGGTCTTGGGCTTTACTTGGTGAAATACTTTATAGAACTTCACAGAGGAAAGGTTTTTTTGGAAAGCCAAACTTCTACAAATGAGCTTGGTCAAGGAACAGGAACAAATATTGGATTCATTCTTCCTTTTTCTGCGAATGAAAAAATTTGAATTTTACGGAGCAAATAATGGAAAATTTGAAATTAAAAGTATTGATCGTAGATGACGAAGTTGAACTTCGAAAATCTGTGCGAGCTTTTCTAGAAAACATGTCGGAGTTCCAATTCGAACTCGATGAAGCCGAGAACGGAAAGATCGCGCTTGACAAAATCTTAGCCGACACTTGGGACATTGTTCTGATGGACGTAAGAATGCCAGAGATGAATGGCATCGAAGCGCTGAAAGCCATCAAAGAACACGATCCAAGAATTTTTGTACTCCTAATGACTGCACACAGTAACTTGGCCGACGCGGTGGAAGCTATTAAGCACGGGGCTTACGATTACGTTCCAAAGCCAGTTCATCCTGAAAAACTAAAAGAAGTTATCACCAAAGCAATTGATGCAAGAGAGATGGTATCTACACTTGCGATTTCAAATCCTATTTTTGACGATGATATCGATAGCGAATTCGTAGGTAGAAATCAAAAGATGAAAGAGATCTTTGATCTGATCTATAGACTTTGCAAAGTAGACACTACGGTTCTTGTCCGCGGCGAAAATGGAACGGGGAAAGAGCTTGTGGCTAGAGCGATTCATTACAATTCTCCTCGCAAAGAAGGTCCTTTTGTTGCAATCAACTGCGGAGCTATTCCTGAAAACTTAATGGAATCAGAATTATTCGGTCATGAAAAAGGTGCCTTCACCGGTGCAAGTGAAAGAAAAATTGGCAAATTCCAATTGGCAAACCAAGGAACAATATTTTTGGATGAGATCGCAGAGCTGAGACCTGACATGCAAGTCAAACTCTTGAGAGTTCTTCAGGAGAGAAGTTTTGTTCCCGTCGGTAGCAACAGAGAAGTCAAAACCAACGCTAGAATCATTGCCGCTACGAATAGAAACCTAGAAAAGATGATCGAAGAAGGAACATTCAGAGAGGATTTATTCTATCGCCTGAATGTTATGCCAATCTTCTTGCCACCTCTCAGAGAACGTATTGATGACATTCCGGAGCTTGTAGAAAGTTTTATCAAAAAATTTGATAGACAACACAAGAGAGAAATCCGAGCGATTTCTAATCAAGCTTTACAAATTCTAAGAAACTACCCATGGCCTGGAAATATCCGTGAGCTTGAAAACGTGATTGAACATGCTTTCGTCATCGAAAATACAGAGACCATTCAGTCACCGAGTCTTCCGCAACATGTGCGAGATAGATCTCAAGCTATGGTGAAAGTGGATTTCAATAAAGAATATTCTGCTCCAATGGATTTTGAAATTTTCAAAGAAAAAATGGAAAAAGAATTTATCGAAAGCGCCCTCAAAGCCAACCACGGTAAAATCAATCAAACCGTGGCCCACGCTAACATCCCGAAGAACACCCTTCTTCGCAAAATTAAAAAATACGGCATCAATGTAAAAGATTTCTCTGACTAACCGCGGATGGGCGACAGTCTTTCCGCTGCCTCGATAACTGCCTGGCTTGAAATGGACTTCATGCACTCGTGAGTTCCGATGGGGCATTTCTGGTGACCGTGCTTTCCGCAAGGTCTGCATTTTAACTCTTTATTCTCTACCACAATTGCTTTTTCCTGCCAGGGTTCATAACCTAATGACAAAACTGTTGGACCAAACACTGCAACCGTAGGAAGTTCTGCGACACTTCCCATATGCATTGATCCACTATCATTAGAGAGCAAAAGTTTTCCGGTACTCATCAGTGTTAGCAACTCAAAAAGTGAAGTGTTCCCTGCTAGATTAATGGATCCCGGAACTTCATTTGAGATTTCTGTGCAAAGATCTCTCTCGTCCGGAGAGCCAATAAAAACAATGGGATTTTTGGCAGACAAATTCTGAGCCGCTTTTTTAAAACCGTCCGGCGTCCATCTCTTCGTATTCCAAACCGAACCTGGAGCGATGAAGATAGCTTTATTGAGAATATTGAATTTTTTAATGGTGTTACTGTATTTAGGATGACCGAGGATTCTATTCCTTAATCCCATCTGAGCTATATCTGGAATCTTTTTGCTACTTAAGTAATTAGCAATGGCTGCTTTTGAACCCGCATCAATGACTGCGAGTAAACTCAGCTGCCTCAATGCATCTGGAAGATCCATGTTTCTTTGGGTAAATTTTGTAAATAAAAATGGATTCCACCAATCCTTAAAACCAATTTTCTCTTTGGCTTTAATTTGCATCGTCATAAATGCAGATCTGTAAGATTCGTGCGGACAAAGCAGCAAATCGTAGGAATTCTTTTTTAAACTTTTAAAAGTCTCAGAAAATTCTTCTTTGTTCTTTTTATTGAGCTCTATCACGATGTCAGCAAGCTTGAGTTCTCTAAAAATCTCGCCCACACCTTTACGGCAAAGCAATGTCACTTCAGAATTTTGATAAAGTGATTTCAATCTCAATAACGTTGGTATTGAGAGCAATACATCACCTAAAAATGCAGTCTGAATAACTAAAATTTTCATTTTTTACCAAGGTACCGGGTTGCCTTTTTATGGAACAATTTCTTTTAGGGAGCCTATGATTGTTCCTATTTTAATTTTTGATTCTATGCGAACTACAAATTTTCTGTCGTCGTCAGTCAGCCAGAAAAATACATCTCCCATGGGCTTAAAGACGCCATCAATAGCAAGCTCAGGCTTTACAACTACAGTTTTGATTTCGCCCAGGTCTGTTTTGATCGTTTCACGTCTCAAAACATGACCTTTAATTACCATATTCTTTTTATTATCAGCCATTCTAAACTGAATGACTTTTCCAGGAGTTAGAGTGAAAGTTCTTAAATAAAAAATAGAACTGAATATATTCTGAGCGTAAGGCTCAATAGCCCACTCTAAGTTTTTTTCCTCAACCCCATGCTTCTTTGTGATTTTCTTTTCCCAAAAGAACGCTTTCATTTTTTTCCAGTCAAAATAAGATCTCACTGTACGAAGTTGTTTTGTCTCTTTCACATCGATAGCCATGTTGTAGGGAAGTAGCGTTTCATAGTCTAAGAATGTCTCTGCTTTATCGTCTACGGCATAAACATTAGAAAAAAAGCTATTGGACTTACCAGAGACCTTAAAATGATAGCTCTTCCTACCATTTACTTCCTTGAATGGAAGAACCTCAACCGTCATATCACCAGCGACCACATTGAAATAAGAAAGCTTAATTGTAACTTTCTCTCCCGGTCTAAATGGATCTACGACGGGACGTCTCCCGTCAAAACCTTCACTGTCTTCGATCGCTGGTAATTTCTTTTTTAATTTTTTAGGTTTTTCAGCTTTTTCAGTTTTCTTAGACTCTTCTTTTTTGACTTCTGGTTCAACTGGCTTTGGAGTTCCCAGCTTTGCAAACATATCGTCTTTTTTGACTTCAGGCTTTTTTTCAACAATGGATTTTAAAACTGGTGCCGTTGTTGGCTCTGGGGGCTGCTCTGCTTCTTTGACTTGCAAAGTTTTATCGTAGTCCTCAATTTTTAAAAGATTGTCTGAATTATCAACTTCTAAAACTTTTGAAGCACAAGAATTCAAAAGAGTAAGAGAAACTATGGAGGCCAATGTAAATTTAGAGAAATTTAAAAAGTTCATCTAGTCTTTCCATCTCCTGTGAACCCACAGCCACTGCTCCGGATGCAAGCGAATGATTTTTTCGAGGGCATCGTTATACTTTTGAGTCATGACCTTTATATTCTGCTCTCTATCTACATTAACTTCAAGTTCAATTGGGTCGAGCACATCTATGGCAATCTTCCCGTCATCTCGACGAAAGTTATAGAGAGGAATCACGGGCATTTGCGTTTTCATTGCAAAAGCTGCAAGTCCGGCCGCAGTCCATGCCTTTTTACCAAAAAAATCCACCTGAATGCCGTGAGGTCTTCCCATGTGCTGATCCATCACAAAAACCACGGCCTCGTTGTTCTTTAATGCCCTAAAGATATCAAAAGGATTTTTTCTATCAGCAATGAATTTGATTCCATTTTTGTCTCTAAGATCATTTACAAATTTGTCGATATGCACATCTTTAATGCGCTTAAGAGTAGCATTCACCTTGTAACCAAAACCCGTAAATCCCACAAGAGCAAAATCAATGGCACCCATGTGCAAAGTCATGAGGAGAGCGCCCTTACCTTTTTGCAGTTGGTTACGGATGATGTGCTCGTTATGGATATCAAAATACTTTGAATGCATCTCTGGCTTGTAATTGTAGATAATCATGTATTCAAAAAAAGAAAGACAAAGGTGTTGAACGCTCTGTCTGCCCACAGAAATTTTCTTTTCCATTGCCCAATCCGGAAAGGCCACCGAAATGTTCTGGATCACAAGCTTTCTTCTCAGGCGAATAACATCAAACCAAATTATGCCGAGAATTTGGGCGCAAAAAAATTGCGATCTTTTTGAAAGACCAGAAAAAACTCCACTCAACGGAATCAAAATAAAATTAATGAAGTACTTCATAAAAAAACTTATCCATTGAACGTTGGTTAACGAATTTTAACTTCGCCACTAAAAAGTTAAGTTGCTCTGAAAACTTTTGAAGCTTTACGGCATCTTTTTCTGTGGTGAGTAAAATTCCATTTTCAGACTCTGCTTTAATTCTTAAAATATCAGATTCCTTATAAGCATGATGATCTTTAAAGGCATAGTGTTTTTTTATTGAGAGATTTGGATAATTCTTTTTGATCAAATCTTCAAAGGTTTTAGGTTTTCCAATTCCTGAAACCAAGGTGACATCTCTAAATTGAGTCTGAATTTTTTGATTCGACTTTAAATCGTAAAAGCTATCGATTTGAGATTCAAACTCTGCTACGGGATATTTCTTTAGAACTTCCCTGATTTTATTTAATTCTTCAGTTGAGCAAAGATTAGTTTTCGTTAGAAAAACAAAATCTGCTCGCTTTAAGTAAGAAAAAGAATTTCTTGCTCGTCCTACGGGTGGGTAATTGTAATTTTGAAATTTTTCCGTGGCATCTATCACCACCACGTCGATATCTTTCTTGAGTTTTAAGTGTTGGAAAGCATCGTCTGCAATAATAAGATCAAATATTGCTTCTTTCTCTATTTGCTCGCATCCTTCAACTCTATTCTCGCACACATACACTGGAACTTCAGGATGATTTTTAGCAAGTAGTACCGGCTCATCACCAAACACACTTGCTGCCTTTGGATCTGCTGGATTGACCTTAAAGAATCCTGAAGTTGTGCGCCCATAACCGCGACTCAATACCGCAATTTTTTTATCTTTCTTTAAATTTTCTAAAAGAAAATCTACCGTTGGAGTTTTACCGGTGCCTCCAAATGTCAGGTTCCCTACAGATAAAACTTTCGTTTTCACTTTATAAGAAGGTAAAATTTTATATTTGTAGAGTGTTTCTCTTATGTATACAAAAAATCCATACAAAAGAGATAGCGGATAAAACACCATCATATTTCTTTTCCTAAGAACTTCAGCACGCTCTCGGCGACTCTTTTATTGGCGCCTTTTGAACCTAATTTTGTTTTGAGTTCTTTGAGATTTGCCACTTCCGCATCATAGACAGCTGGATTTGAAAGAACTCGGTACGCTTCCGCGGCGATATTTTGACCTGTAGCTTCTTCTTGAAAAAATTCTTTGGAAATCATTTTGTCTGGAATCAAATTCGACATGCCAAAAAACTTAGGCCTCTTCATAATGAACTGGCCAAAGAACACCGTGAGTTTCTTCATGATGTACATAATCACCATGGGCTTTTCCATCAAACCCACCGTCAATGTTGCAGTCCCCGATGCACAGATCACATAATCGGCCATGGAAACCATTTCAAAAGGATCTCTTTGAACAAAGATCAAAGGAATACTGAGTTTAGGAATTTTTTCTTTCACTTGATCAATGGTTTTATTGGGAGCCACAAAAAGCATAACCGAAAGATTCGGAATTTTTTGTCTTAAGATCTCTGCTGCCTCTAACTGCACAGGTAAATGATGATTCAATTCAAAGTTCCGACTTCCAGGCATTAGTCCCAAAACTTTTTGATCTGCCTTGATTCCATAGCGCTGCTTTAAATCTGTTTGATATTTTTTATCGAAGAGTTCAGGACGAATATCATCCAAAAGAGGATGGCCCACAAACTCCACATCAACACCATATTTTTTGTAGAAATCCACTTCAAATGGAAAAAGAACCAAAACTTTATCGATATATTTTTTAATAAAATGAACTCGGCCCGTTCTCCATGCCCAAATTTGCGGAGAGATGTAGTAGAATATTTTAAATCCCGCTTTTTTTAATTTCTTTGCAATACGCAAATTGAAGTCTGGATAATCTAAAAGCAAAACACAATCTGGTTTTCTCTTTTTTGCTTCATCAATCAGTTTGTGAAATACGTACCAAATTTTATCAAAAACTCCCAAAACCTCTTGGATTCCCATCACTGCAAGCTCTTCGGACTTTCCGAAACGCTCAAAACCCATCTCTTCCATTTTTTGACTGCCAATACCAAAAGCATTGACCTCATAGCCCATATCTTTCCAGGATTTTAATAATTTTTCTGCATAGTGAGTACTTGATGCCTCAGCAGCAATGATCAGGATGTTTAGCTTCTTTGACTGGTCATTTTTTTGGACCATTAGATGGCAATCCCTCTTTCTGACTTTTTGATGAAGTTTACAAAGTAATCTATTTCAAGACACTTCTCGCATTCAGTTTCAATTCTCTTCACGCGATCCTCTACTGTTCCCTCACCTTTCGTAATGATACGAATGGCCTTGTTGATTTCTGTGATGGATTTATCTGTAATGCCTTTTCTTTCTAATCCGATTTTATTTGTCGCCCTTACGACGGCAAAATTGCCTTGAGCAATACAGTAGGGAACAATGTCTTTGTTGATAGAGCTAAAGCCTGCGATGAAAGCATGGCTTCCGATTACAGCAAATTGGCTCACTCCACTCATTCCGCCAATAGTTACGTGATCTTGAATCGTCACGTGACCCGCAAGTTGACAGCAATTCGCAAGAACGTTGTCATTTCCAACAATGCAATCATGTCCAAAGTGTGCATAAGCCATGACAAGGTTTCTATCTCCGAGCTTTGTTACGCCACCACCTTGAACTGTACCTAGATTTAATGTTGTGTACTCTCTGATATGATTGTTGTTTCCAATAACAAGTTTTGTTTTTTCGTTTTTATATTTTTTATCTTGAGGAACTCCACCTAGGACTGCGCCTGTGTAAATGTGGTTACCTTCGCCGATTTCTACAACACCGAATTCACAGCCGATGACGACGTTATTTTCGAGAATTGTATTCTTACCTATTTTTACTTGTCCATTGATAATGCAATAAGGTCCCACCGTTACCGAAGGATCAATGATTGCTTCTTTTGAAATTATACTTGTTGGGTGAAACATAGCTCTTGGTCCTTTACGGCATCATCTGCGCAAAAATTTCTGCTTCAGCCTTGAGCTCCCCATCACAATAAACCTTGCAGTCGAACGTGTAAAATACGCTCTTTACTTTTATACATTTACATTTCAATTCCAGAACATCACCAGGAACAATCGGTTTTCGAAATCTCGCCCCATCGATTCCTAGAATGAAGAACTTCCACTTTTCTGCAGTGCCACTAGGATGAGGTCTATAAGCCATCATCCCGCAAGCCTGAGCCATGGATTCGATAACAAGCACACCTGGCATAATCGGCATCTCAGGAAAATGTCCTTGAAAATATGGTTCATTGAACGTTACGTTCTTTTGCGCCACGATTTCATCGCCAAGTCCCCTAGCATCGCCTCTTTTTAAATCCAATACTTTATCCACCAACAGAAATGGAAATCTGTGGGGTAAAGTATTGAATACATCTTTATAGCTGAGCTGTTTTTTATTGATATCAAACATCCTTAGTCGTCCTTAGAAATTATTTTTCAAAAGCCTTTACGACTTGCTCTGTAATATCCAATTCTTTCTGAGCCCAAAGAACACCGTTCTCTCTTTTTTCTAAGATCACTGTGTAATTGTCTTTTTTAGCCATGTCTTCGATTACTGTTTGAAGTTTCTTTAAAATTGGCTCTGTCAGTTTTCTCTCTTGATCTTGAATTTCTTTTTGATTCTTTTGCACTGTCTGTTGGAATTCCATCATGCTGGTTTGGAATTCTTTTTGCTTCTTAGCTCTTACGTCTTCAGAAAGAACCATGGCTTTTTTCTCAAGCTCTTCACCCATTTTTTTAAGATCCGCTTCTTTGGATTGAAGGCTTTTCTTTCTTTTTTCAAACTCAGCTTCTAGGTCTTTCTTTGCTTTTTGACCAGCTTTAGTTGTTTGAATTGCTTTTTGCATATCTACGTAACCGATTTTTACATCGGCATTTGCTTTAGCACCAACTAGTGCAACAGCGATGACCGCTAATAATACTTTCATATAAATACTCCTTTTTAAGTTAATCATATACTCAAATTTATTTAGAAAGGCGCTCCGATAGAGAATTCAAAGTTGGTTGCTCTATCATCATCTCTACGATCGATTGGGAAACCCCATTCAAATCTTAGAGGACCAATTGGCGAGAACCATCTAAATCCAAAACCATAATCACTCAAGAAATCTGCAGGATTTAAACTGTCTTGAGCATCCCCGATATCGTAGAAAACAACACCTTTAATGCCGGCTTCTGAAATCAATGGAAATTCGATCTCTGTATTGAGGAAAAGCTGTTGCTCACCACCAAATGGAACATCCTTATTATTGATATCTTTAACTCTCTTACCTACTCTTGAATACTGATAACCTCTTAAGTTATTCGCACCACCCAGTAAGAACAATTCCGTATATGGAATCTTGCGACCCTCAGGTGCAGTGATGATTCCGTAAGAAATATTATTTCTCCAGACTAGATCCCAGATTACTTTCTTATAATATCTAAATGTTGTCGTCGTCAGCGTGTACTCTTTGTCACCGCCAACGCCTGCGTATTCCACGGAAGCATTCGAGTAAATACCATCTGTTGGTGACAATCTATCATCACGCTTATCGTATTCTATAGTGAATGTGAGAGAGCTTGTTCTACCGTTCACAGTGTCTACTGGATAAATAGTAGCATCTGTCGAAGGATCCAATTCCACATCTGTAACGTCGTTCTTATATCTTAAGAATCCACGTAAGTATGGCGCAAGCGGGTGACCCAATCTAATTGCGCCACCTTTTTTTGTTTGTTTGTAAACATCCGTTACTGTTCTTTGAAGTCTATATAAATCACCACCCACGCTCCAATCCGAATCTAAGAAATGTGGTTCCGTGAAGTTCACGTTGAAGATCGATTCCTTGTCCGAGTATCTCACATCAAATCCAAGTCTTTGACCACGACCGAACAAATTCGATTGTTGAACGTTACCTTGAAAGGTTGTCTTAGAATAAGAGCTATAGCCCGCACCGATTTGAATGCTGCCCGTATTTCTCTCTGTTACGTTGATCTCAAGGTCCATCACATCGGGATTGTTTTCCGGAGTTTTTGGATTGAGCGTGATTTCATCGAAGAATCCTAAACGACGAATGTTCGCAAGCGATTCTCTCTTCTTCGTTTCGTTATACAATTCACCTTCGAGGACTTCTAATTCTCTACGAACAACTTTATCGCGCGTTCTAGAGTTCCCCACCACGTTGAAGTTCCCAAAATAGACTTTGTTCCCTTTTTCGAATCTGAAAATGATATCTACTTTACGTTCTTTTTCTCTGACTGTCGTTAACGGAATGATATTTGCGTAAGCGTACCCAAGATCGCCATACTTAGCTTGAAGTTTATTGATATCTTCTTGAAGAGTTTGTGCTACGAAAGTAGTTTCTTCATCGATCTTGATGGTTTCTGAAAGCTCAATATTGGTGTAAAGAAGATCGCCTTGGAATTCAATATCCCCGACATCAAATTGCTCACCCTCTTCAATACGAATGGTAATGTAGATTCCTTTTTTATCCGGGCTCACCGTCACTTGAGGTTTTGAAATCTTAACTTGCACGTAGCCTTTGTTGAAATATAAGAAGCTTAATATCTGTTGGTCACGATCAAAGATTTCTTGTTTATAGGCGCCAGAACCGCTCATAAAACTAAAAAGACCTTGCTCCTTCGTCTGAAGCATATTTTTAAGCTCAGTATCAGATAGTTTTCTGTTGCCGATGAAGTTGATTCTCTTTACTTTTACTTTATCATTTTCTTCGATATCAAAAACGAGTCTTACACGGTCTTCATCTTTGCCGATTTGCTCAAACTTGTAAGAAACCTTTGCTAAGAAAAAACCTTTGTCCTCATAAAGCTTATTTAGTTTTTCTTGAGCCTTTTGAATCGTCGAGATATCTAGAATTTGATAAGGCTTAAGTTCTACTGCTTCTTTAAGGTCCGTCTCTTCGAGCTCATCATTCCCACGATAAATGATTTCTACAACGGATGGTTTTTCAACGATTTTATATGTGAGCTTGATGCCCGCGCCCGTATCCTGTCTATCCACTTGAACATCATAAAAATAGCCGAGCTTAAAGATCGAGGTGATGTCTTCTCTGACAACCTCATCTGAGAATCCATCTCCGATTTTTGATTTCAAACGGTTTAAGATAGCATCTTTTTCTATCTTCTTATTTCCGACGATAACGATTTCTGAGATTCTACGGCCGCTTGTTACCGGAGTTTTTACGGCTTTAGTTTTTTTAGATACCGTTTTTTTTGCGGTCGGCTCTTTTGTCGTAACTTTTTCTGTAGGTTTAGTTGTAGCTGGAGCATTGGAAATAGGAGGGGTTGTTGCCGGAGTAGCAGGAGATTCCGCAGCAGAGTTTTGAGCCCAACTCAAATCAGCTAGTGACAGCGAAAATGACAACAAAGCGATGCTGAAAATAATTGTGGCTTTATAATAGTTGTGTAGTCTCATTATATTTTAATTTGCCCTTATAATTCAAAGCGTTAGACTCCCTTGAATCTTTAGATATGTCAACTATGAACAGCTAGACCAATGCTTCTCTATTTGGCGCGGTCTATCAAATCCATTGACCATCTTTCAGCTGAACTATTTTTGGAAATCTACGAGCGAAATCTCTATCATGACTGACAACTATTAGTGTGAGGCCAAGTTTTTCTTTTAATTCAAAAAATAATTCCTGAATTTTCAAGCCATTCACAGAATCTAAGTTGCCCGTGGGCTCATCTGCTAATAAAAGCGCAGGGCTCATTACAAGTGCGCGCGCTGTCGCAACTCTTTGCTGCTCCCCGCCGCTCATTTCATGAGGATAGTGACTCATTCTGTGGCTCAAGCCTAAAAATGTGAGTAATTTTTTAGCAAGATTTTCGCTTTCTTTTTGTGAGAGGCCTGCAATTTGACACGGCATCATAATGTTTTCAAGTGCTGTGAACTCATTCATCAGATGATGGAATTGAAAAACAAATCCCATACTTTTATTTCTAAAAGAGCTCAATTCATCATCAGATCTATCGAGTAAAGATTTTCCATCAAAAAATAATGAACCTGATGTTGGACGATCCAAAGTTCCCAAGATCTGTAGCAGCGTGCTCTTTCCTGCGCCTGAAGAACCCATAATGCACATGGCATCGCCTTTATAAACTTTAAGGTCAACGCCCTTAAGAACTTCTAAGCTTCTTCCACCTTGAATGAAAGTTTTCGTTAGGCCCTTGGCCTCCAAAAGAGGAAGTGTACTTGTAGGTTTTAATAATCTATTCATATTTAAGTCCTTCGACAGGCTTAAGTTTTGCGCCTCTTAATGCAGGCAAAATTGAGGATACAAAACATATCAGCACAGTCACAATAAAAATCGCACTTAAATCACCAATTCTAATATCGATAGGCAGATGATCAAATTTGTAAACATCACCTGGAACGTCCACGAGATCTGTGTAGCGCACAATCATAGCCAAAATAATTCCAAATATAATTCCTAAGAATGAACTCACAATTCCCATAAGAGTTCCCTGCAAGACAAAGAGTTGTACCAAGAAACTTGGGGATGCACCCAGAGTTTTGAGAATAGAAATATCTCCAAATTTTCTTAAGACACTGACAAAAACCGAACTGCTCACATTGAAGCTTGCAACGATCACGATGAATAAGACCACGATAAAGATAACTACTTTTTCTAATTCAACTGCCGAGAAGAAATTGTAATTCAATTCTCTCCAGTCTCTGACGCGGTAATCGGCTCCTAACTCCTGAGCAACTTTTTTAGAAAGCTTTGGAACTTCGTTAACGTCTTTGAATTTTAAATAGGCGCCAACGTATTCATCGCCAGTTTTTAAAAGGGTTTGTACCGCTTTATCAGAGGTCAGAATTACTTTTTCATTATAATCGTACTTTCCAAAATCCAAAATTCCAGTCAGCACAAATTTTTGCACAACAGGATTGAAGCTTTGAATTTTTTCGGTGGAAGGCTTGGGCACAACCACTTGAAAGGTATCGCCCACTTTGATCTTTAATTTTTTTGCGATCTCTTTTCCGACCACCGCTTCATAGAGGTCATCTTTTTTGCCTATGCTGAATTTTCCTTCGATCACACGTTTATCTGGATGGATGACTCCAAGAGCTGTGGACTTTTGAATTCCGTGGATTACAATTCCTAAAATTTCACCTTTGTTAACGATGATTCCCTGAGGACTGATGAAAGGTGTCAGTTTTTGGTATGCCGGGGTGATCTTTTTCATTTTGGCGTCGAGTTCTTCGGGATCAAAATTCTTTTCACGATAGATCACAAGCATATGGCCCGTGAGATCCGTAATAGAATCTTGAATGAGCTTTTGCACTCCGCTCACCACAGACATTGTAAGGACAAGGCAGGTCACACCCAAAATCACTCCAAGACTTGATAAGTACACCGTCATTCTCAAAGTTTTATTTTGAGCTTTCATGTATCTTAATAGAATTTGAAGTTTCAGTTTCATTCTTAAGCTTTCACGACTTTGGTTTGCTATCTATGGTTTTAAGAACTTGAGACTTCAATTGTTCCTCAATAAAAGGCTGGATGTCACCATCCATTACATCGGCCACCTGACTGGTCTCGTGACCGGTGCGGTGATCCTTGGCCAATTGATACGGGTGCATCACGTAGGACCTGATCTGGCTTCCCCACTCGTTGGCTTTCTTTACGGAGTTCATTTTGTTTTTCTCTGCTTCTCGCTTTTGCATTTCGAGCTCATAAAGTGCGGCCTTTAACATCTTCATGGCTTTCTCACGGTTTTGAAGCTGAGATCGCTGATTCTGACACTGAACCACCGCGCCCGTCGGAATGTGCGTCAGTCTTACCGCTGAATCTGTTTTGTTCACGTGCTGTCCACCAGCACCGCCCGCTCTGTAGGTTTCAATTCTTAAATCTTCAGTTTTAATTTCAATGTTGATATCATCGTCCACTTCGGGCCAAGCAAATACCGCGGCAAAGCTTGTGTGTCTGCGAGCATTCGAATCAAATGGACTGATGCGCACAAGTCTATGCACGCCCGCTTCTGCTTTTAAAAAGCCAAAGGCATAAGGACCTTCAATATGCAGAGTAACAGATTTGATTCCCGCTCCATCACCATCGGTTTGTTCCAAGATATCTGTTTTGAAACCTTGTTTATCCGCGTACATCAAATACATTCTCATCAGCATCGAGGCCCAATCGCAAGCCTCCGTTCCGCCAGCGCCTGAGTTGATGGATAAGAATGTTGAATTTGCATCCATCGGATCTTTCAACATCGTTTTGATTTCCATTTCCTTTGAAATTGGAACGAGATTTTGCGCTTCAGTCTTCACTTCATTGTAAGTGTCATCATCACCGGCTTCTACGGCCATCTCTAACATCACAAGTGCATCTTGGATTCGCTGATCCAAAGCTTTCCAATCACCAACAGTTTTGGTGACGACGCTTTTTTCTTTATTGATTTTTTGAAGTTCGGAAGGTTTTTCCCAAACGGAAGGATCTTGAGATTTGGCCTCTAGTTCAATGAGGCGTTTTTCTTTAATACTGATTTCAAAGATACCTCCAGAGATCTTTATTCTTCTCTGCGAGTTCGTTCAATTGTTTGCGTACTTCATGTGCATCGAATGCCATAGCTGTCTCCGTATGGCCTAAGACTGCTCTAATTAAGTAAGTTTGTCAAAAAAAGTATCTTCATACTCATGTTATTTGATTTCGCCAAATTACGATTTAAAAACATCGAAAAGACGGCTAAAGCAGCTGCATTAAGGATTCTTCAAGCTCCTGTACCAAAAAGCGGAATTATTGTTTAAAAACTATTTGAACTATTTTAATGCTGCCATCAGTGAATTTTCCAATTCAAGACTTTTTTGATCTATCTTTTCAATAAGCTTCTTTAAGTCGTTATAAAGAGCCGCACGTTCTTCATCCGAAGAATTTTGCAACACTTTGTAGAATTCACTATCGGGTAGAGAAGCAATTAAGAATGATCCTGAATAAATAGCCGCAACTCCAGAAAGTACATAAGATACGGCAGCAGAGTAACCAATAAAATCATTTTTATGTCTACTTACAGAATATCTAAATGCAATAATGGAAATAATAGCTAATGCAGCGACTCCCACGAAGTGGTTTGGACGAGCTATAAAACCTCCGGTTTTATAGAATTTTTCAATCAATACGACTTTGTTATTAGCCTTCTCTCTTACATTTTGCAGCTGGCTTAACCGCTTTTGTTTTTCACCCACAGACATGGATTCAATCGGCTTTTCCATACTTTTACTAAATTCTTCTAAATTTTGGTTCAACTGAGAGCCTGCTATTGCAAAATTATTATTTGCATATGCTAAATTGCCCATCAGCATGGATACTACCAGCATTGCACTAAACACTTTTTTCATAAAAATCTCCATAGATTAAACGTTCAAGATTTGATCTGCATCAATCGGAGTTGCAAATTTGTTGCCAAAAATTGCACTTTGACCTGGATACAATTAGGATGCCTGGATTTGACCTGTAAGAATCAATTGATTTTGAATAAAACAAAAATAGTATAAAAAATTCGGCTATTGGCTATTTAAAGAGATCACCAAGATTAAAACATTTCAGTATAATCAACATATTTATCAGAATGCTAAAACGCATGTAGTGACAATTTTTGTTATGCAGGTTGGTTTAAGTTGGCGATGTTCTCGCTGATGAATAATATTCACTCTGTGATCAATAGTTCTACTACCTTTTGATTGTTTCAATCTAGGATTTCAAAAGCTTCTCAAAAAGAATATCTTGAAGATCAAACATAATTTTGGCTTCGCGCTCATTAGTCTCATGGTCATAACCCAATAGGTGCAGAATCCCATGAATTAACATATAACCAATTTCATGATTAAGGCTCAACTTATGTTCTTTGGCCTGCTTCTTTAAGACAGGTAAACACAACACAAGTTCTCCTAAAGAACTTTCTTCGATGGGTTCAAAGCTCAAAATATCAGTATGTTTATTTTTGCCACGAAATTGTGAGTTGAGTTTCTTCATTTTCGCAGAAGTCACAAACACAACGATAAGATCTTTTTCTAGTTGAGAAATTTTTCGACCAAGAATTTTTTGAGATTTTAAATTCTTAATGACCAGCTTTGTCCAATCCTGAACAAACTTCTTAGGAATTTTATCTTTAGTGTAATTGATAATTTCAATTTGCATAATTATTTCTTTTTAATCTTTTCAAAACTGGTATTTCTAGGATGGAACGGTAACTAACTACCAAGAAACCAGTTCTCGGAACAATATCCGATTTTCGTTATAATTACAAACTCTATGGCAATTAAACCAACTCTTCCATGGCCCGTCTTTTTGCATAATTATCCTAAAAAACAATTTTAACATTGAGGATGTCGTAAGGAATAAAAACTCAACTTAAAGTTAATCTTTAACACTTACATTCTATTACACTATACCGTATAGTGTAATAGATAAAGGCTTATATGATCCGCAGTTTTGAAAATAAGATAGCTAGGGATATTTGGGAAACAGACCAATCCAAATCACTCCCTAGAGAGCTTTGGCTTAGAGCTAAGGCCCTATTAACTATAATGCACGCGACTTCACAGCTTGATGATTTAATAATTAGAGGGCAACCCCCTAATATTCGCTTGCATAAACTAAAAGGGGATAAGAAGGACCTCTGGAGTGTTACTATCAAACTCCCTTGGTGCATTACCTTTAAATTTAAAAATGGAGAGTTTTCAAATATAAAAATTGAAAATTATCACAGAGGATTAAGATATGATTAAAAATCCAAAACCAATGCATCCTGGACAAGTTTTAAATGAAGTTTACTTACGCGAGTTAGGATTCAATCAGTCCGAGTTTGCTTTAAAATGTAAATGCTCACCTAGAAAAATCAATGAAATTGTAAATGGCAAACGCGCAATCTCTCCAGAATTTGCCCTCACTTTAGAAAAAATTCTAGGCACAACTGCTGAAATGTGGGTACGAATTCAGGCAGAATACGATCTGTGGCTGGCTCGCCAAAAAGCTGCTTAATCCTTACCGATGCCGCCGAGATTTTTGGGATAATCAACGCGCTGATGATGGATGCCCATTAAAACTCTGACGAAGCAGTTTTCAATGATCGATAGATCTCTTAGAGTCAAATTACATTCATCTAGCTGTCCATCCATAAACTTTCTTTGAATGATGGTTTTTACAAGATTTCTGATTCTCATCGGATGAGGTTCATCGAGAACTCTCGCCGCCGCTTCAATACTGTCTGCTAACATACAGAGTGCCGATTCTTTAAACTGAGGCTTTGGACCCGGATATCTGAATTCCTCTTCAGAAACCTCGTGGAGATTTTCATCTTGATTCTCAATAGCGCGATTATAAAAAAACGAAATCAGCGTTGTCCCATGATGCTGTTGAATCACATCAATGATGGGCTTACCCAGCTTGTGTTTAAAACCCAATTCCACTCCGTCCTTAACGTGCGCAATCAAAATCGTCTTACTCATATGCGGAGACAAGTGATCGTGGGGATTGTGGCCAGGTCTTTGATTTTCAATAAAGTAGTTTGAGTGCTCAGTCTTTCCGATATCGTGATAGTATGCTGCCACTCTACAAAGGAGTGCATTTGAGCCGATGGTTTCAGCCGCTGTCTCAACCATGCTCCCTACCACGAGAGAGTGATGGTAAGTTCCGAGTGCATTCACGCTCATGTCTTTTAAAAGAGGATGATTTAAATTTGAAAGTTCCAAAAGCTTAACGTCTGTGGTGCAATTGAAAACCGTTTCTAGCAATGGAACCAACGTCATCGCCACAAAGGCTGAGAATACACCAGAAACAAATCCCGCTAGAGCATTCCAGAAAACTTGTTGTCCAATGGGAATGCCTTGATCAAGCTGGGAAGATAAGAATGTTACCAATATCGTCACAACCATGTTCACAAGGCCAACTCTTAGCCCCGCCATGTAGATATCGTTTCTCTTTTTACAAGAGTAAACACCTCGTGCTGCCGCGATACCACCTACAGACACAAAAATAAAATACGGGAAGCTCATATCCATCATAAACCCAAGAGCCGCACTCAAGAACACCGTGAAAAGCCAAACCACCTCTCCAGAATATACAAGTAAGCCTACAAGCATCGGACCCGCTGCTACTGGAAGAAGGTATTTGTAAGCAGAAGTTGGAATCGATCCAAATTTATCCTGCATCGTCTCAACAAATAAGAACAGTACAAATTTTGCTATGATCACAATTACAAGAGCGACCGTCCCCATGATAGAAAGATCTTTAGGGGAAACTTTAATTTTATTGAGAGAAAATCTTCTTACATAAGAAAAGAATACCAAAATAATACTCACAAAGAACAATGCCAGAATTACCGCTTCAAAATCTTGCTGCCCCTCGGAATCTCTCTTAGAAATCTCATCAAGCACCCGAACATGGGAAGGCTGAAGCACAGCTCCCTCACTCACCACCGTTTGATTTTTTGCAATGCTCACGACCACCGCAGGAATTGCTTCCCTTGCTTTTTGTTTTCTATTAGCACTTTCTTGTTTGTTCGGAGTTAAATTGGGAACCACAAGTTTTTGTGTAAGCTTTATGATATTGTCTTTATCGCGATCATTTAGGAACTGGCTACCACGAATGTTATCTATAGTGATCGAATTTTTTGCTTCAAAAAGCTGCTTCAGATCTTTTAATTGGACAGGAAACTCCTCGCCTCCACCGCCACTTTCCACAACGCGAACAATAATTTGTTTAAGCTCGGTTTCTTCAAATTGATTCAGGTCGTGAATGATTTTTTGAGAAGCGATTCTATCAAGCAAACGAATAATGACATTTTCGTAGAGGACGCTGAATCTCTTCTCAGCCAACCCTTCAAAAAGCTTTAAGGGAACTTCATTTGTTCCTAACAACTGATCAAAACGATCTTTATAAACTAAGAATTCTTTAATTCTTTCGTCTTTTTTAATTTCATCTTGGGGCCATGCCTGGCTGCCGAGGATCTTTCTCATTTCACGGAAAGACTTATAAACACCTTGAATCACCGGCTCGTAAGAATTGAGATCGTAATCATAAACTGGGGGAACTGCATCTTCAGCGTTCTTCTTGCGAATCGTGGTTTCAACTTCATCTACAAACTCAAAAGAGAGTGGAGATTTGATATCACTACTGGCAACATCGTTTTGCTTATACCCAGTGTATGCAAAATCAAAATTGGAAGTGATTAAAAGTGAAAGTAAAAGAGAAAAAACAATAACTAAAAATAATCTTCTTAAACGAAATTTTTCCTCAATGATAAAAAGCACACGTCCAATCCAAGTCTTTTCGATTCCAAGAGAATTCACATAGTCCAAAAATTTATTGGAGTGATCCTCATACTGAGAACGAATACTAGAATTTTCGTTTTTAGAATTTTTCAAAAGAGGCACTGATATTCCCTTAAGTTGCTTATTTTAGAATGTTTTTTCTAGAGCTATATTTAACCTAATCTTACCTCATTCTCAATACGCACAACACATATAAGACGTAGAGCGTTGTTCTCTATTGACAATAGTCCTACAAACATCGACAAAGGTTTGTCGTTAAAACCGACACAAAGTCTGCTAGAGGTAACCGCCATGAATACACCACCAACTGAACTCAAAACCTTCGAGGCCATAGTCCAAGTCATGAAAACTCTCAGATCCCCCACAGGCTGTCCCTGGGATCAAGAGCAAACGCACAAAAGTATCGCACCTTGCGCCCTCGAAGAAGTTTGTGAGCTAATCGAAGCCATCGAAACTGAGAACGAAGAAAATTTAATCGAAGAATTGGGCGACGTTTTGCTCCAGGTTGTTTTCCATGCAGAGATGGCAAGACAAGAAAAAAGATTTGATATCTACGATGTCATCGAAAAACTGAATCAAAAATTAATCTCCCGACATCCACATGTTTTTTCGGACAAAGCCGTAAAGTCTACCGAAGACGCTCTTAAAAGCTGGAACGATATAAAAGCGAAAGAGAAGAAAACCACTCCTGAAACCGATGGGTTTGGCGTCCCCATTCATCTCCCCGCTTTACAGCGAGCTGATAAAATCGGAAAGAAAACTAAAAAATTAAAATTCGATTGGGAAAAAGTCGGCCAAGTCATGGCCAGCGTAGAAAGCGAAGTTCAAGAATTTAAAGAAGCCATTGAATCTGGGAAAATCGAAAACATGCAAGATGAATTTGGCGATGTTCTCTTCACGCTGGTGCAAGTCGCAAGACACTTAGGGATCGACTCCGAGCAAGCTCTTCGCGGTACCAACCAGAAGGTCGAAAATCGCTGGATCCGCATGAAACAAGCTGCAAAAAAACAAGGCCAAGACTTTGAAAAATTAGAGCAGCGTGATCTAGAAAAACTTTGGAAAGAGGTCAAAAAAGATGAAAAATAGTATTTTACTCCTAATTTTATTATCATTCACCGCTTGCGCAACATATGAAAAAGACAGTGATGCCATTTCCTGGAAAAAAAGTGAACGTTGTGACGGACTAAGAACCGAGTTTGCCAATCTTGAGCTTTATTTGATGAATTTGACCAACAAAGGAAACGACTACACCGTGAATTGCATGGTGAAAAAAGATTCCTCTTCAATCAAAAAGTATAAAAAGGAACTTGAAAAGTTTAGAGAATTCCAAGGCACAGATGCCATGACATCTTGGGGGTACAACCTCCATCACTGCACCGAAACCAGATATGATTCAAGTCAAGCCTTCGCAAAACTTTATACTCGTGGAAGCGGTGACGTTTTGGAGAATATCTACAAAATGTATTATACTTGTTCTGGGAAAGAACCAGCTTCTAAAGAGGACATACTTGCCGGAAGATTTCCTCCGGAACTTGAAGAGATGGCCCGTTTTCAAAGTAAAAGAATTCAGTATTTTAAATAGTTTGGGTTAACAGCCGGCTAGTATACCTAATTATTTTAGATATCGACTCTCTTCGCAGGATGGGATTCTATCCAATCACTCAGATCTTTAAAAAAACCATTGTACTCCGCTCGAAGCATTTCTTTTTTATTATAAGCACCTGAAATGGGCAAAAATTTGACTGGATCTGCCACATAGATTCGAATTTTTGGATGCTTTGCACTCAGGGCAATTTTTAGTAATTGTGGATACCATTCTTTGAGTTCTAAAGCTTTACCAAAGAGCCCATCTAGAACCCACCAGCCACCATCAGCCTTTTTTACAACAGTCGCCACATGAAGCTCCCATATTTCTTTTTGATATTGCATTTCGCCCAATACAAAAATCTTACGAATATCTTTCGGGGAAACACCTCGACGTAATAATTCAAGATGCGCCAGGGTAGCTCTGCCAAAACAAAACCCTAGCATACTATTCTTTCCAGAATATTTTCTAATTCCCTGATCGCCTGCGATAGGATGTTGAATCAAAAAACCATTCAAATCTTGAGCCTGAGATTCTGTTAGGCCACTCTTAGATCTTTTTGATACTTTTTGAAGATCCGACAAAAGCTCTTCATTTTTACGTCGGAATACCTTATCCCTAGTGGCGGTAGATTTGAGCTTCCCAAGCTCAACCTCAAACTCTTTGAGCAAATTTGTATGTAAATTCTGTCCACCCGACTCAGGGATTTGCGGATAACTAGAGAGATCGGCCCCAATCGAAAAACAACTCCAAAACATAAATAAAACAAAGATATAACGTTTCGTGTTCATGAAATCTTTATAATTCTAAGCTTAGAGTTTGAAAAGAATTTTGTATAAGAATTAATAAACCCTGCAATAGTAACAATGCTAAACTAAGGAGTATTAGAATGAAAAAAACAATTGCCGCAATAGCGATCCTTGCATCAACTCAAGCTCATGCACTTGCCCCACCGGGACCAACCATACCAAAACAAAAGGTTTGTCTGAAGTCTTACAAACTAGATGATAAGTCTGTCCAAGTAGGAAGCTGCGATAGTTCTTACAATAACCAAAGTGAGAATTTACCATTAAAAGAAAACGGATGTGCTAAAAATCAAGTTGCCTTAACTGTAGATGAAAATACTATCCAAGCTTGCTTGCCTGCTGGTGCAGTTCAATTGTAAAAAGAGTTTATGTTTATGGGTGATCAATCTATTTTTTGGCCATACGATGAAGTCCGAATGAAGGGCGACACCCAAGACTTAAATAAATTCTATCTGACTTGTCCTTGGTTGAGTTTTCAATTCAAAATCGAAAGCCCATTAAATCTCGAGCTTAGATCTGTCATAAAAAAATTAGAATCTGAAATGATCGACCAAGAATGTTTCCAGGTTTTGAATCAGGTATTTTCACAAATTTCAGATTATCCTGTGGCTTACTGTCTACCCCGAAAAGAAAATTTCGGTACCGACACTCACGAACTTCAAGAAAAAAAATTAAACCTAGAAAACCCGCAAAAATCGTTTGAGGATTTATTTCCACACTACAAATCATTTGCTCAAAACCAACTTCCAGCCGAATGGTCCTGGGATGTCGAACAGACTCTCGAGTTCACGAAAACGAAGGGAGGCTATGATCCTCTCAGTTTATTTTCCGTATTGAGACGTTTTCATCTATTGAATGACTTAGAATTCAATGAAACAGGAAAACTTTTCCAACACTTAACAGATTTATCCAATGATCCTGAAAAATTAAAAAAATCCACAGCTCTTGTATTGCGGCAAAATCACTATGTCACAACAAGATGCAAAGAGGTTTTATCCGCCGCAATTCCTATCGCCCAATCAGTAAAAAAAGAAATTGAAGAATTCATCGAAGCGGAGGCTGGGCACGATAGAATCATCATGAAAGGTCTAAAGACTCTCAACCCAAATCCTGAGAACATCGCCGTTTTAGAAGCGTCTACGGTCTTAATGGATTTATTTAAATTTATCGCTCAAAGAAATCTCTTGGCCTTCAGCGCAGTGGTGGATGTTTTTGAACGCACCTCTTATCGAGAAGAAGATCCACTGGCCTCCATTCTAAAAAAAGAAGGAATGCACGAAGCCAGCCGAATGGTGGATATCCACCGAGAAATTAATGATAAAGGCGATCACGAAAACGTCGCGCTAAAATTTTTATCTGCCATGAAACCAGTAAGTAGAGAATATGCAATAGAGACCCTGCGAGTCGCAGAATTGAATACACTGGTCGTACACCAAAATTCAAAAATGATCTTGGAAGCTATAAAAAAATAGCCTGTATTATAAGTAGTTTAGGCAGGCAGCTTGAACACAGATTAGACACCCCGAGGAATAATTTCCAACCTCACTTTAATCTCGGCATTTTTGGTATAATGATGCCAATGAAAACAGTGCTCTTTACTATTCTCATTTTAATTCTAGCCTTATCAAGCCAGTCCTATGCTGACGGTTCTAAGTCTTGCGCTTCACTCTTTCAAGAAGATCTTATAATGGCAAAAGAATCTCAAGTTTTTGCTTTTGCCACAAATTATAGAATGGAGGACATCGAGCCTAATTTGCATAAATTAGAATTGTATGAAGGTGGCTCTAAAAAAGAAGTCCACGTGGGCGATTTTGTCTCCATTACCTTTAAAGAATCTATTGTTGCAGATATGCCCACCACGACAGGTTCCGTAGAAGGCTACATGTTGGGAACAAGAAAAATGATTGATCCCGAGTCCGGAGAAGCTCAGCTTTATTATTTTATTCTAAACCCTAAATTCAACAAGGGTGGAATTAAATCTGCGGATGCCATCTTCGCCTTCACCCTGGAAAATGTCGAACCCTTTGATTCTAAAGTCAGAAAAGATATGAATTATAGATCTAGAAGCAAGATCAACTAAGACTTAGATTTAATTCCAAGACGACCCAAGATTTTCTTCTGAAGATTTGCAAATACCAATTCGTATTCTTCTGTCTTAAGCATAGACGTCATTCCAAAATAAACTGCTACACTCGCACCGATGGTGATCATTAGAGAAATCAATTTTACAGCAAAAGTCTCTCCAAAGTACGCAAGCAAGAGATCATAGCCTTGGATCACAACCATCATGACAACTCCCGCCGCTGAAAATTTCATGACACTTTTGATTAACTTCCAAAGCATCAAATCACCGATCAACATTTTAAAGCCAATCAAGAGCAAGATAAAATTCAATCCAGATGAAATCATACTGGAGGCAGCAAGGCCATTGATCCCGTAGGACTCCATTAAGTATTGAGCCGCAAAGTAATGCACCACCAAACAAATCGATGAAACGATTGCGGGATAGTAAGTATTTTTAATCGCATAAAAACTCGGCGCAATCACGCGGATCCCCCCGAAAGACAAAATCCCCACGGAATAAATCATAAGAATGCTCGAAGTGTTCATCAAATCATAAGTCGTGAACTTCCCTCTAAAAAAAAGCACATCAACAATTGGACGAGCCAAACACCAAACGCCAATGGCACAGGGAACGCTCACGTAGAAAATCATGCGCAGATACTTGTTCGCAGTCTCTACCATCTCTTTCTTCTCATCCTTGCTCCAGTGAGTCGCAAGTGTTGGAAGCAGAGCTGTCCCCAAACTCACCGCAAAAAGCGACAGAGGTAGCTCCAATACGCGGTCAGCCCAGTAGATCCAAGAGTTCGCCCCTTCCTCAAGAGAAGATGCAAATCTCGTATTGATGATAAGCCCAATCTGCATCACTCCAAGACCCAATAAGCCTGGAAGCATGTTCCTAAAAACTTTTAAAACATCAGAATCAAAAATATTTATTGAAAACTTAGGAAGACATTTTAACTTTATCAATTCAGGAATCAGAATCGCCATCTGCAAAAATCCACCAATACTCACACCCCACGCCAGCGATGTGCTCGAAAAATGCAATGGCATATAGGCTGGAAGCAAGGTCGAAATGATCATAGCTACGTTGAATAGGACCGGAGCAAAAGCCGCTAGGGCAAATTTCTTAAAGGCATTAAGAATCGCCATGTAGTACGCGTACACACAAATAAAAAAGCAGAACACAAACATGATCTGAGCCATTTGAACAGTGAGCTCAAACTTTCCTTCGATCGCTAAATAAGCTTCTTCGCCAGCGATGAAATGCACTAGTTGTTCTGAAAAAATAATCCCAAGAGCCGTCAACACAATCAAAATCAAACTCAAAAGGGAGAAGACCCCGCAGGCGAGCTTAAAATCCTTTCCTTCAGCTTTGGATTTGGGATTGGTCATGAGTTCGATAAAGATAGGTATAAAGCTTACAGAGAGGGCACCTTCCCCAAAAAGCCGTCTCAGCATGTTAGGAATTCTAAAGGCCACAAGCCACGCATCAGTCACCGTCCGTGAGAAAAAAGCGCCTAATATCGCATCCCTAAGAAGCCCTAGCAGCCTACTCGAAAAGGTCCCTAAAGCCATATAACTGGCCGATCTGACTATGGTTCTTTCGACCCGGGCCTCTGTAATGGTATTGTGCTTCTGATTATCTTGCATGGCGTATAGAGCTATGGTAGAAACTTTCCTTCGATAAAGCAAGACACTATTTGGAGGTTTCACAGTGGCTACGCATAAGTCATCAGAAAAAAGAGCTCGTCAGGACATTAAAAAATCAGCTAACAACCAAAAGACGTTAAGCAGTGTTCGTACAGCAGAAAAAAAACTTAGAACAGCAATCGCTTCTAAAGACGCTAAAACTGCCGCAGAACTTTTAAAGAAATTTTCTAGCACAATTGATAAAGCTTCTTCAAAAGGCGTTATTCCTGCTAAGACTGCTTCAAGAAAAATATCAAGAGTTTCTACTCAGATTTCTTCACTCTCTTCTAAGTAGTAAGTAGATCAAAGTTTTAAGATTCGAAATAAAGAGCCGACCACAAGGCTGATTTCGAATCTTAAAACTTTTCGAATAATTTCTGAGCAATGTCATCTTTTCTTTGTGAAATAAAGTCTCTTACTTTTCTTCTATCTTCAAAAGTAATATTTGTGAACTCAACACCCACTCGGGCTGTCTTACCTTTTTTGATTTGGTATCTGACTTGAGCCCGAGTCATCACTACGTGACCACCGGGAATAACAAACGAGATAACCATATTGGCTAAACTTTTAAGAGCCACCGAGGTTTCAAAGAGCATCCCTCTTTCACCCAATTCAAAAGAAGCTTCGACAAAATAATTCCCCTGAATCATCACGCCCACTTGAGCCTCAAATGTTCTTCTGGGATATTTTCTATTTTCGATTCCGCCGACTCTTGTTTTTAGCATATTTGATCTATCGGAAGGTATAGACATGCAGACAAGTCCTGTATCGTCTTGATACAGGACTCTTAGAAATCAATTAGATACAGTTGGCAATAAAATTTGATTGTTTAAAATTCCTTGAAAATCCAACCATTTTTTTGAACTGGAAATTTCACCGGAATTCATATCGGGCTTTGTGCAATAGCGGGTATAAAAAACGCGATGACTGATATTTGCATAATCATAATCTTTTCCGTTACCAATAAAGAAACTGATGCAAGCGATGGCGTTCTTACCGTTATCCCATTCAATTTCTAAGTCTTCTAGGAGAAAACTATCTTTATCTAGTTTGTTAATTTCAAATCTATTAGTATCAACCTCTTTACCGCCATATTTGACCTTCAAATTATAACACGGCTTAGACTCATGACCCATCGGTCCTTCAGATATTGATTCAAGAATTGTAAGATCTCGGTGACATGTCGCATCCATCGATACAAAAGACACTTCATGACCTGTGGTAGTCCCTATTTTTAGTACTCTACCATCTAAAGACAACAGCTGGGATCCAGCCATAGCAAATTGAGGGATTATAAATAAAACAGTAAGAAGGATTATACTTTTAAATTTCATTTTCTAGTTCCTTTCTTCACATGAGATAGGTAAATCTGTTTTAGCGTTAGTCATAGAATAGACAGCAAAAGTCTTAGCAGTTCCATGTATAGTTCTAGATTGAATTGATGAAATTTCGATAGCAGTACCAAAAGCATTTAGAGTAACAGTCGGCTGAAGAACTTTTGTTTTATCGGGGTTAAAACAACGAGGTCTAGAAACAACAAGACTTCCTTTTGATTTTTGGCCATTGTAATTACAGCTCAAATTTTTGTTTATCAAAGAGTTTGCAAGCTCCACATCACCTGCGTAAGTCCCTTGCTGGCAGGCCCATACTGGCGTGGATGCCATAATTATTGCGATTAAAAATGTTTTCATAGATTCTTCTCCTTCTTTAAAGCCTTTGCTTATATTATAGGTTTTTATAATTATCATATTTATTATTAATTTTAATAAATTTTAATTAAGGATCATACATTGAAATTATTATTTATACTGTAAGATATTGAAATTGCTTAATAATAATTTGATTTATTATTTTTACAATCGATGTTATTATTAATAAATAATGCATTCAAAAAAAATTTTGAAAGATAGATGAAAAAAAATACTTCTACCGTAAAAATTCAAAATCCTTCCGTAGAAATTCAAATTCTAGAAGCATATTCTCGCCTCCAATACAAAAAAGGAGCAAACGATGTTGTTCTGCAAGACTTAGCAGATGAAGTCGGCGTGGCCTTTGGAACAGTAAGATATCATTTTAATGAAAATGGAAAAGATGTAGGACAAGAAGCTGTGCTGCACGTACTTAAAACAGCCTATGCTTATATTGATGAACATTTATTTAAGGCTCGCTCGACAAAAAACTTTAATCCCATAAAATCTTACATCCAAATCATGTTCAATTGGGTTCGAGAATTTCCTGCCGAAAGCAGTTTGATAATACACTACTATTATCTTTGCTCTACCCAGTTAGAGCAAATCATTCCAAATCAAATTTTTTTGGAAAGAGCACGCCTGAGAATCGAAGCACTTATCCACGAATCCGTTGGTCGAAAAATATATACTTCTCCAAATGATGTTTCATCTCTTGCCTTACAAATTCACATGACACTATTGGGCGCCTGTATGGTAGTAGGCACCCAAAGAAATGATAAAGAATTCGACCTTCAAGTTAAGCTTTGCCAAGACATCATAGATCAAATTTTAATGAAGGTTTAATCGGAATTGGCCAAACCCAGCCTACGCTCCAATGATTTTTTAAACTGCACACCATTCAAGATTAAGATGTATTCAGTATTATTAGTTTCCGGTACATATATAGATTCTTGAAGACTAAATCCGTATCGCTTTTGGTAAAGCTTTAAATGTGCCTGACTAGTTGCGTGCACAATAAAAGTAGCATCTGGATACCGAGTTAAATAATAATCATAGAGAAAGAGCTCAATCGCCTTTAATGAACGATCTCGAACCTGTGAAGAACCTTCTAAAGATAACTTTCCAAGCTCGAATACGGGAGCATAAGGATCTACTTTTCTCATTTGCTTAATAGTATCGATAAACTTTACAAAAATTCCTCTCGAATTAAAAATGGCTTCAAAAGGTAAAGTGGGCGAGATCTCTGTATACCAAGGCATAAAGAAAAAATCATCGACTCTTTTAGGAGTTCCATCGAAAACTCGTATGGTACCTACAACTTCATTCAATCTCGATTGCGAGTAATCCGCAAAAACCAATCCATATGACTGTCTCCACTCTGACAACCCTTCTTCAACTTTCTTTCCTTGGTTTATAGTTTCTCTTTTTATTTTGCCTTCATAATTTTTGTAAACATTTGCAAAGAAGCGCTGATCTGCCCCCGGCAACCCCATTGTTTTGTTAACAGCAAAATACGGGAGATCATTAAAAGGATTAATCTGAAAGGTTGTGGCCTTACCTAATGCTCGCAATCTCCAATAAGTTTTTTCGAAGCTAGAAATATTTTCTGGTCTATCGACCACCCAAGCTATGTGTAAATCAGGCTTTGAAACACCATCCCCCATCAATAAATTTCTGAATATATTACTTCTCTCCTCTGTGGTTAGAGCTTCTTTGCTGCTGATCCTTAAGCGCTCACTTTGAAGATCAAATGCTTTATCAAACTCAACAAATCTATTTTTCTGTTTAAATATAAACAGAATACTTTCGTGCTCTCTGTGAATACTTTCAATGGTCCGAGTTAGGTCAAAATCGGTATGATAATCATTATTTGAGTTTAAAATGTAGGGAGATTTTTTAACTTCTAAAAGAATCGATTTTTTTGATTTTCCAAGCAAAATACTAGCCAAAATATATTTAGTAAAATCAAATTCATTTTTTATAGATTGATAATTTTGAAACTCAGGATTTTTATAAGGAAATTGGTTATTACTTATTTTAATATTATATTGTCTTTCCAAGTACCGCAGAAAAATAAAGGCATCATCATTTCTCCAATTGGTTGCAACTTTAGCTTCTTGCAAAGCCCATATCAAACTCACAATATCTGTATTTTGTTTAATTAATTTTACAGCATAATATTCAAGCTGTTCAAAAGACTCTATATGTTCGGGCTTCAGAACATTTTCTTGATTCAACCCAAACAAAGCACGACAACTCGGTGTCGAAGCCCACAAAGGACAAAAAAAGGCAGTCAGTGTTAATAAAATCAACACTTTGACATGAATATATCTAATGACTAGCCCACACATAACTTACAAATCCTTACAGACTTATAAATATGCAAACCTCATACTCAAATAGCGAGGCTCATAAGCGTATCAACGAGGAAGTTTTGAGAGGCGACAGATGAACTCTTAAGATTACGATCAGTCTCCAAAAGCTTTTGGTAGGCCTTTGTAAGCTTATTGTACGGCCAGTCTTTTGAGTTTTGGACGTATTGATTTACGAAGTACGGAGGAACTCCAACATAGGAACTTAGTGCTGGGCCGTTCATTCTTTTTTGAAGTGCTTCTTGAGTGAGAAGTAAAATTCTCATATGTCTTGTGATCATGGCAAGAATTCCGACTTCGCTCTCCCCTTGATCTAACAAATATTTTTGAATTTTAAGAGCTTTTTCAGTTTGTTTTGCGGCGATAGCATTTGTTAGCTCAAAAACTGAATCCATTCTGTATTTTGATACTACAGCTTCGATATCAGAGATTTCGATTTCTTTTTTCTCACCGATAAAAAGTGAAAGTTTATTAATTTCGTTATTGAGATCGATCAAGCGATTTCCAACTAAATTCTGAAGTGCGAGCGCCACCGTAGGTGCGATATTTTTTCCATAGGCTCTTGTAATACGGTCAATCCAGCTTGGAATGTAACGATCAGAAACTTCTGGGAATTCGATTACAGTCATTTTTTTAAAAAGGTCCTTAAAGATTTTCTTTCTTTGATCAACACTTTCAAATACCGCTACAAAAATGGTAGTGTCGATAGGAATAGAAACATACTCTGCGATTTTTTCTAATTCAGCGGACTTTAAAAGATGTGCGTCCTTTAAGATCACCAATCTTTTTTGTCCCATCATCGGAAGTGTTTCTAGAGCAGCGCCAAGATCTTCGACGTCAAGCTCTCCACCGTAAAAATTATCTAAGTTAAAATCTGCTAGTGAATCTTCAAATACTTTTGCTTTGATTCTTTTCAGAGCGTCTTCTGCTAGAAAGACTTCTTCTCCGTAAAATAAATAGAATGGATGAGTATCACCCTTCTCTACGTGCTTTACAAATTGATCAAAGTTCCATGAAGCCATCTTTAAAAGTTCTCCGTCATACGCTCATAAGCCTCGGCCATCATATCATTTGCAACTTGCTGAATGTTTTGAATCTTAGCACTTTGATTGTAAAGAGGATTGGCCGTGTTCAGCACTTCTTTGGTGATCACAGGTGCAGGGTAACGTTTTTCACCTTGCACGCCACCTTCCCAGAGAACCGCCATATCAGAGCTGCGAACAAGTTTAATTGTTGCTTCCACTAAAATACGATATTCTTTGGATAACACTGTTCCTACAGGAAGAGTTCCGAAACCATCTGTTTTGTTTGATATCTCTGTACCCAAAACATAATCAATCTTTGTGATCTCACCCATCAAGATGGCTTGCGATTCTTCTTTGGAAGTCACATGAGCTAAGCTTGATTTTTCCACTTCCATAATCATAGATTGAGTGAAAAAATTTTCAATAGTCACCTCTTGAGTTTTATTGGTGAAAACTGGCACAGCAATCAAATGATAGCCACCAGGAATACGTCTTTCTGGTGAACCAAAACGGTAGGCACACGAGCTAACAAGGCTTCCACAAAGCACCAAGAATATTAGAACGACTAAAGTTTTTTTCATTCTGGAATAATTTCCTTTATAAAAATAAAACATTAAAGACTTGCTTACTCAAGGAAAAGTTATAAAAATCAAGACCGGCTTCAGGCCAACAAAGGTGAAGATGTTTTCATTCCTAAAAAGAAGTCAGGCGCGTACACAAAATGAGCAACAACTGCCACTGGTTATGACACCAGGTCCTGTACTCGTTCCTAAAGCTATCATGGAAGCCATTGCCCTCCCCATCATTCACCACAGAACTGAAGCCTTTGAGAAAGATCTTGGCTGGGTACTCGAAAACTTACCAAAAATTTTTAAAACCAAAGAACGCGCATATATTCACAACTCCACAGGCTCTGGAGCGATGGAATCCGCATTGGTGAACACAGTTTCTCCAGGTGAAACTGTGTTGAGCATTGTCTGTGGAAAATTTGGCGAACGTTTCGGGGAAATTGCAAAAAGCTACGGCATGAACGTTATCACTCACAACGTAGAGTGGGGAAAATCTTTTAAAACTTCAGACATCGAAAAATTATTGCAGCAGCATCCAGAAATTAAAGCCATCACTTGCCAAGCTTGCGAAACCAGCACAGCAGTTCTGAATCCCATTCAGGAATTGGGTAAAGTTGTCGCCAAGACCAATGCAATTTTGATTGTGGACGCAATTACCGCTCTTGGCGCTACAAATCTTGATATGGATGCTTGGAATCTAGACGTGGTTGTTGGCGGATCACAAAAAGCATTTATGCTTCCTACTGGAATTGCTTTTATAGCCTTCTCTAAAAAAGCATGGGCTCGGGTGGAAACTTCAAAGTCACCAAGATATTATTGGGACATCCGCTTAGAGAAAAAAGCCAACGAGAAAAATCAAACATATTTTAGCTCTCCGGTAACTCACATCAGAGCCCTAAAGACTGCTCTCGAAATTATTTTCAAAGTCGGAGCCAATCAATTTATTGAAAGACATTTGATGATTGCAGAGGCACTCAGACAAGCCGGAACAGCGATGGGCTTACAAGTGTATGCAGAAAACCCAAGCTCTACAGTGACGGCATTCAAACTTCCTGACAATATCAACGGTGAAAAAGTTCAAAAGATCATGGAAGACAAACACAGAATTACAATCGCTGGTGGCCAAGATCATTTGAAAGGAAAAATCATTCGCATTGGCCATATGGGAGCCATTGAAAAAGAGCATATGGTGCTCACTTTAGAAAAATTAGCTCTCACTCTCAAAGAGCTGGGCATGAACATCGATTCAGGGAAAGCTACAGCCATCCTCAATGAAAAGTTAAAACATCTTAAACCCCTCCCACATATCCAAACACACTCGGAGGTATAAAGATGAAACCAAAACTTCTCGTCACAGATAGATTCTCCATCGAAGCTGAAGCACATTTAAAAGCTCACTTTGAAGTTTCAAGATCTGAGATTCATAATCCCACAAAAGAAGAATTGGAAGGCGTAAAAGCTCTTATCATCAGATCGCGTACAAAAATCACAAAAGAATTCTTAGAGACAGCTCCAGATTTACAACTGATAGTTACTAGCACCAGTGGGTATGACCACATTGATTTCGAAGAAACCATAAAAAGAAATATCAAAGTTTCCTATACACCAGAAGCCAACGCACAAAGCACTGCCGAGCTCACAATCTTACTTATGCTCTCGTGCGCAAGAGAAATAAATCTCACAAATCAAATGATGAGAAACGCAAATTGGAAACGCAATGAGATAAAAGCTTTCGAGCTCTCAGGGAAAACTTTAGGCATCGTGGGACTCGGAAGAGTAGGTTCAAGAGTTTCAAAAATCGCAAATGCTATGAACATGAAAGTTTACGCCTATGATCCTTACAAAGAAGACGAAGAGTTTCAAAAATTAAATGTACTAAGACTCGGCTACACTGAGATCTTAAGAATGTGCAATGTTGTGACTTATCATGTGCCGTCCACAAAAGAGACTTACCAAATGCTCAATCGAAGACTCTTTGAAGATTCTCTTCCCGGGATGATTGTGATCAATGCCTCTCGTGGTGATGTGATCAACGAACAAGATATTCTCTATGGACTAGAAACAGGAATGATCGAGCGCGCTGGCCTTGATGTCTTCGTCAAAGAACCACTGCCTAAGGATTCACCACTCATTACGCATCCCAAAGTTGTAACGACACCTCACATCGGGGCAACGACGGACGAAGCCTTTTTGGCATCTAGCATAATGGCTGCCGACAGATGCATCGAGTATTTTACATCTAAAAAACTATCTGATGAGCTTCCAGCACAAGCTCCATGGTGGAAGTATCAATTCCGTAGAAATTCTTAAAACTCAGGTTGAATCATTTCATCTTGTTCGATAGTTTTTATTAGCACCGCTTAAAATTCTAACGAAAAGGACAAATTCAAATGTCAGGTATAGTCGTGGTCGGCGCCCAATGGGGCGATGAGGGCAAGGGTAAAGTTGTTGATGTATTCTCTGCACAAGCAGATTTTGTAGTTCGCTATCAAGGCGGAGCAAACGCAGGACACACTTTAGTTGTTAACGGCAAAAAAACAGTTCTCCATCTTATTCCATCAGGAATTCTACATCCAAAAGTGACCTGTATTATTGCTTCAGGTGTAGTGATCGATATCGAATCCCTGCTTAACGAAATCAGAGCCTTGAAGGTTTCAGGATTTATTTCTAGAGAAGGACAACTTCTGATCTCTGATTCTGCGACAATCATTCTTCCTTATCATAAAGAACTCGATAAAGCGCGCGAAGAGGCTTTGGGAAATGAAAAGATCGGAACAACTGGAAAAGGCATCGGCCCTGCGTACGAAGACAGAGCTGCAAGAAGAGCGATTCTTTTCCAAGACATCTTCGATAAGAAAACTTTAAAAGTAAAAATCGAAAAATCATTGGAAGAGAAAAACTACTTACTCGAAAAGTATGGTAAAAAACCAGTTGATGCAGAGGAAGTTTATAAGCTTGCTACAAAATGCGCGGAAGAACTCGCTCCGTTCAGATGCAGTGATGCATCTACCGTAATTTACAACGCTATGCGTTCAAGAAAGCGTGTTCTTTTTGAAGGTGCTCAAGGAACTCTTTTAGATCTTCTTCATGGAACATATCCATTTGTAACTTCTTCATCGACGGTAGCAGGATCAGCTTGTATCGGAGCCGGCATTGGTCCAACAGATATTTCTAAAGTGATCGGCATTATGAAGGCCTACAACACGCGCGTAGGCTCTGGTCCTTTCCCGACGGAACTTGATAACGAAATCGGTGAAAAGATTCGGGAGAACGGCGCTGAATTCGGCGCAACTACAGGTCGCATGAGACGCTGTGGTTGGTTGGATTTAGTAGCTCTTAAATATGCGATTCGTATCAATGGAATTTCATCTCTAGCTCTTATGAAAATCGATGTGCTCGATGACTTTGAAGAAATAAAAATTTGCACGCACTATGAAATCGACGGCAAAAAAGCGGATCATTTGCCTTCGACGCTCGAGGGGCTTGCTGATTTAAAACCTGTGTACAAAACTTTCAAAGGTTGGAATCAAAAATTAACAGAGATCAGATCCGTAAAAGAACTTCCTAAAGAAGTGGCTGATTATGTGCAGTTTATAGGCACGGAAATTGGAATTCCAATCGATGTGATCTCGGTTGGCCCAGATCGTGAGCAAACTCTGTGGATCAAACCGTTATTTACGGATTAATTTATAAATTAGTCGTCAATAATTATTGACTCGAGTTTGGTAATTACATAATTTGTTTTTTCTCTGAATTTAAACGTTTGGACAAAATGGGCCAATAGCTCAGCTGGTAGAGCATATCCCTTTTAAGGATAGGGTCGCAGGTTCGAATCCTGCTTGGCTCACCATTTTTTCTCAAACGAATTCTCCAGATGTTCCCATCGTCTAGTGGCCTAGGACACCTCCCTTTCACGGAGGATACAGGGGTTCAAATCCCCTTGGGAACGCCAATCATCACGGCCCTCATTTAATTTGATTTGAGCTAAAACACGAAATGGCTTTCGCAAGTCATATCACTGATCAAGACGCAGGGTTTTTCACCAGCCTGTTAATAATATTTGTTTTGTATTTTAATTAAAATTATTTAAAATAAAGCTTCCCCATTAAAAACCATAATAAGTGAATGGTAATAGGATATATATGACAAGGTTGTTTTTTCTTTTTTTATGTTTTAACTTTTCCACTTGGGCTTTAGCTCAAGAAGAATCTAAATCCACACAAGAGGCCGGTACATCCAGCCCTCCAATTGAAGATCTCAGCGCTCTTTCCTTAGAAGATCTTATGAAGATTGAGGTGGCTCTTCCCTCAAAAAAGAAACAATCTCAGCAATCAGCCGCAGCCATTCTATCTGTCGTTACGAGAGAGGATATTGAGCTTTATGGAATGAGAGACTTATCAGAAATTCTAAGACTTGTGCCTGGTTTTGAGTTCGGGCTGGATACCCTTGCGATTGTGGGACTTGGATCTCGCGGAGTTTGGGTTCATGAAGGTAAAGCCTTGATTATGATTAATGGAATAATGGTAAATGAACAAGGGTTTGGAAACGTAAACATTTTAGGTGCATTTCCCGCAGCCATGATTGAAAAGGTAGAAATCATCCGAGGTCCAGGCAGCGCTGTTTACGGCGGCGTTGCCGAAGCTAACGTTATCAATATCATTACTCGCTCCGGAAAAGATTTAAGCGGAGGCGTAGTGAATGCAGAAGCTGGTCTTATGGTAGATGAATTTACAAAAAATGGAAATATAGCTTACGGCAAGCTCACGGATACCGTGGAGTATTCATTCCATTTAGGAAGATCAATAAGACCTTTTTCTAGTAAACAGTGGAAGGACTTTTTTGGAGCCTCGATGGATTTTAATCAAGCCAATATGGGACGTGATTGGCAGCATTTAATTACAGAAATGAAATACAAGGAAAACTTAGTTCTTCGTTACAACAAAGTTTCCATGGATATTATAGCCAAGAGTGGAATTGGTATAGCGAATGATCCTTTCAATAGCATTTACCCTGATCGACTGAATGTCGATAATAATGCAATTGATCTTCAGTATACGATAGCGCCCAGCTCTAAATTGAATTTGGCTACAACACTTACGTACATAGAGGTCGGGTTCAGCGGGTCGCCTAAAAACAAAGTTAGAAATTACAAGGGAGAAGTAAGAGCGAGCTATGATCTCTCTGAAGATTCTCAACTATCTGCGGGTACCGGCTACATTATGGATTGGGCGAGGAGCATCTACGGCGATGGAAGTCCGGGACTCCACACCTCTCCAGGTTTAGATAAATATAGTGTCGGTAATGAGTCTCATTATGCTTTTTTGCAGTGGATCCAATCCATGGATAAATTCAATTTTACTGTAGGCGGGCGTTATGAGAATACAATTTTTGGAGACGCCGTTGCTCCACGAGTTGGCATTACCTATACCAATGAGGCTTTCAATTCTAAGCTTCTTTATGGGGGATCTTACCGTGTTCCATTCACCCTGCAAGCCTTTGGTAATGCTAACGCTACAAATCCTAGTGATTTTCGCCCTGAAAAATCAGAAACTTGGGAGTATGAAATTAGTTATCTTTTCCAAAGAAATCTTTCTGCGAAATTGAATATTTTTTATCTTGAAATAAAAGATGTCATCACTTTTGATAACACACAATTTTTATACTTAAACCAAGGAAAAGTTGCAAATGAAGGTATTGAAGGCGAAGTTCAATATCGTTTGTCTAATATCGGTGGCTTCTTTAACTTCTCTTATGTTAGGCCGCGTTCAGAAACTTCTTCTGGATACGTAACTAATGACAAAGAACATTTCCTTGGCTTACCCCACTATAAACTAAATCTTGGTGGGTATTGGATTTGGGGAAAGTTTCAATTAGGCCCAACATTAACTTATCTATCTACTCGCTACGGTCAAACGGCAGTTTCGGCGAATAGCGGTGGCGCTGACCTAAGTTATAAATCTTATGATGCGATTTTATTGACCAATGTCACTTTGAATTGGCATGGGCTCGGCAAAGATACTGATGTTAGACTCAGTGTAAATAATCTTTTTGACGAAGATTATTTACTAATACAACCTTTTTATAGTGGACACGCACCTATGCCTGCATTCGACAGAGAAGTTCTTCTTAGTCTAGAAGCACGCTTATAAGCGATCAATATCACTACAAGATTGGATTCCAAAGGCCTTCATAGATCTCGTTCATAAAGTTGACTTGGCTCAGACCATCAAACCTAGAGTACCCAAAGAGCTCTCTGACATATGTCCAATTTTTCTGCTCTACGTGAGCATTGTCGTTTTTCTGATAAGGTCTTCGTCTTACAAAGTTTACTCTGTTCTTATGATTAAAAAAGCAAGAGTGAAGATCGTGGTTTAAAAATTCATTTCCGTTATCTGATGCAAAACCTTTCACCTCAAATGGCAGAGCCAATTCAATCGATTTAATTGCACTAATACGATTTCACGCAGGCTTTCTACCCTTAACCTTAAAATCTTCATTTAAAAGCCTTATGGCGTGTTTTCTAGAGATATCGCAAACTTCCCTTTCGGTATCATTTTCAATGAGGCAACTCGGGCAAGAGAAGATTTGATTCTTTGGCACGTTAAATGAATATCTTAGTCAGAGAATCAATGTTTTTTGTGGATGTGAAGATAATGGCGATATGATTGTGTTTGTTTGTCTAAAAACTTTACGAGTGATTGACAGATTGACAGATTGACAGATTGACAGATTGACAGATTGACAGATTGACAGATTCAAATCTTACCATTTTGGTTAGGTTTGAGTAAAGCCTATTTGAACAATAGTGTTGGGCTACAGTTGCTGTGCTAATTCGACTGAGAAATTGTCGTGTTTATTTTTAATGTCTACGGAGGTAGATCCCCTATATGAAAATTAATAATTTTGTGCTTTTCTTTTTGATAATTTTTTCCGTTGTTGCAAAAGCCGATGATCCCAAATCTCTTGATGCGGCGATGCGCAGCCGTTGGATTCAAATAGAGTACTTACTAAAAAATCCGCGACTGCAATTAGAGAAGCGAAAAGATCTTACTCGTGAATTAGCTGAAGAATATATATCTGACCAACGGTGGCAAGAGGCCATTTGGATTTTAAGAGAAAATGGTAATACAGAGCAAGCCGAAATTTTAGAGCGAAGACTAGCAGAGAAAATGACGCAAGGTCAGATTGAGGTTATTCATAAATTCGAGGGTAGCAAGGAAGCGGCTCGTATAGTGCGTATTCAAGGGACGAATATTTACGGCATTATCAAATTAAACTCGAGTTATTTCGGGTTCGAGATCGCAGCATATAAGCTTGATAGAATTCTCAAACTAAATTTGGTTCCATTCACCATTGAGCGCATTCTACCAGATGGCAGGCGCGGCTCTATCCAATATTTTATTCGAGATGCTGTAGAAGCACGGGAATCATTGGGCGTTGTTGGCTTTCCGAGCAAAGAACAAAAAAAGCAAACTGAGTTTAGATATTATGGCTATCCAACGTCACAAAAGAATATGTGGCTTTTGGACTATCTTATTGTAAATCTTGATAGGCACGGGCGCAATTGGCTTTGGCATCTTGGGGAACAGCATTTAAGGCCTGTTGCTATTGATCATGGGATTTCGTTTGGCCGAGGTGCTTCGGAAAAGGGAGTCAACTTTGAATATGAAAATTTACCAGATAGCGAGATGGTCCAAAATTTGAAACAACTGTCTCTTGAAAAATTACGTAATGAATTTACAAACCTGATAGGTGCAGATAACGTCACGAAACTTTTTAAAAGAAAAATACAAGTGGTTAGAGCCGCAAACTCAATGTCCCCTTTTTCTTGTCAGAGTTTGTTTCTTTAACTGGAATGAGCCTCGTTGATCAGACACTGTAGCCCCATAGTTTTTGCGTGGGTAAAGAAAAACCATGGGATGAACATCAAGCATTAAACAAACTCATCTCTTCTGTTCAAAATACAAAAGATCAATGAACACTGCAGAGGCCATGACCAATGTTTTTTCATGCTCGTTTAAAGTTGGTGAAGTGAACTCTACCATGAATTTGTCTTTGTCCGTAAAGCTTTCCAAGAATACGCCGCTCCACTTTTTCTGTACTAGAGCCAACTCTCTTCCCTGATGTATGAACTTGAAGGTCCAAATTTTCCAGATTGGTGATGAAACTTCCATGATTGTCATGCCCTTGGCATTTTCTATATCAAAGCGTTTTGTCAAAATCGAAAATCTCTTTTGAATGGCCCCAAGCATTTGCCCTTGAGCATCTCTAATCTCAATGCGCTCAAAAAACCACCGGAAAGGGTGATGCCCAATCAATGCGAGTTGACGGTCTGGAGTGAAAAAATGCACATCAAATTTGCGCCAGTGTCCAGGTACTGACGAAGAATTAATCCTAAAATACCTTTTTGTTGTTCAGCAGCGTATCCGATGATCACTTGGTCTTTATTCATAATTTGATATTTGTTTCTAGTTTCGAAACCAAACCATTCACCAAGCTCGTGCACTTGAGTAACAAGGACAGTCCGTAGGTTCGCTAAGTCAAAAGAGGCCATAATATTTTACTCCCTCCACTATACTCACTTCTTTTACATTGAGAATTTATTTCGTTGCTAATCTATTTTTTGATTTATTAAATTCTGAAATGTAAAGTTTCATTTGATAATTAAGCAGTCTCTTTAAAATTTCTTTTTCTGAAACTTTAAAGATTTTAGAGACTAGAACTAATGTATCAAAGCTAGGACCAGACACTCCTCTTTCCCAGTTACAAATAAACTGAGGTGTTGTACCAAGCTGTCTTCCTAATTCGCTCTGACTTATTTTACGCTTTTTTCTTAATGATCTAAGATATAGACCAAATTCTTTTGAGTATGGCACTGTAGATTTTTTAGATTTTGCCATGCAACCCTCCACTTATATTTGCGCGCATATATAACCTAAATAATGGCTATTTTATTATCAAGCAGTTATTATTCATATTATTGACTTAATATTTCTGTTGCACTAAAGATGAGCATATGAGTCCGACATATCAAGATAAACATACAGAATATACTTCTAGATTTAAACAATGTGCTTTATCAATTAGTGCTATCTTTGAAAAAAACGGATTTAAAGTAATACCATTTAAAAGAGACGACCTGCCAATATTTTCATCTTTGAGCTCAAAAAAACAAGCCGAGGCAATACATTATATTGAGCTTTATTATTCTATCTTACAACAATCAGAAATAAAAAAATCATCAGAAAAAAATAATAATGCAGACTCTCTGTGGGAAGCTTTGGTTTATCTACAATGGCATCAGCCATCTGATTTTTTTAGCTATCTAAGACCTGATGACAAAATTGAAATCTATAATACTCAAAGTATTCAAATTTGGCGGAATTTTAATGTGATGAAAATATGCTCATACTCCATAGAGGAAATGCATTGTTATACTTGGCCCGAAAGATACTCAAGATCTGAAGAAGATACAGATAAAATTATGTCCACCATTCAAAAAGTATTGTCTCACAAAGAACGTAAGGTTTTTAGAGAAGCCATAGCAAATCATACGGTTATCGAGCGTTTCTCAGAGAAGCAATTCATTTTAGAAGCAAGCCACGAATACTTCTGCCCTCTCGTCGACAGACAAGGACTTGTATCAGGATTTATTGTTACCTCTAAAGTAGATGTTGTGGGATCAAATCTAAACAAAAAAAGTGCTCGATCAAAATCCCACTTACATGAGGTTTCTATTTAAGCCGCGTTCTTACCGTTTTTTGCACCATACTTCTCTGTAATTTTTTTTAAAATATCTCCATACAGACAGGAGTATTGGTACATAGTCTCACCAACCAACTGATTTTCTTCAGGTGTAAAGTCGCTAATGCTCTTAAAAGCTTTTTCCAAATGGCCTTCGTCCTCTTGAGCGTGGACTTTAAGAAAACTAGTTGCTTTAGGGCCAAACTCACTCAAACACACTTCATACATCTGAGGCACATTCTTAACAGCAAAACCTTCCAAAGCTAAAACCCATCCAAACATTCCAACAGGATTATCAAAGCCGAACCAATAATAAAGGCTCTGATGAAAAGCCTTTGCTTGTGGCAATACCTCTTGCGCAGACATGTCTAGACCAAAGCTTTTAATATCATTTTCTAAAAGCTTTTCGTGCCCCTTTTCTTCAGCAGCATGACTTATAAATCTGTTGCTGTATTTCGTCTTATCTCTAGGCATTTTACCGCCGGTCATTGCCAAAATTCTTGTTGAGTTATAGGCATACTCATAAGATTGAACAAGCCAGCTTACATAAGCATCTTTATTCGTCCATGGAAAATTGCTGCGTATCTCAGACAACTCAATTTGCAATTTATCATACAAATTTCTTAAATCTTCATTCGTTCTTATTTTCATAAATCCCCCTCTATGCTATTTTTAGTTTTTTATTCTCATCAATAGAAATATCGTTTCTCCCATCCCAAAGCTGATCTATTAGTTTTTGTGTTTTCAATTCAGGATGAGTTTGCAAAGTACTTCTATCTGTTATTATTAATGTACAAGGATGGCCAAATTTATTGATTTCGCCGAAAGGTTTAAACCCGAATCGATAGCACATTTGGTCTACATGAATCTTACTGCGCGCAGTTCCCAACACAGCCTGGGCCACACTGTTCTCAAATATCTTCATACTCAAGCCAAGCAACACATCACCTAAAGAAACATCCAAAAAAGATTTGCGGAACTCTGGATGAACAGTCAGATATTCAATAGACATGATTAATTCACCATCAAAGTTATTTTTAAAGATATCCTTTGGAAAATCAGAAATATAAGAATGGCTCGAATAAGCCTGTTGATTCTTGTTAAAGAAAGTACAGCATATCAATCCAACAACGCTATTCTCTATAGTTAAAGGACATACTAAATCTTGTCTTAGAAAACTATCTGAGTTTAAATTCTCTTTAACATCTAATATCTCTGTCCACATCTGTCTCCAATGTTTATAAGTTTTTTCATAAAGCTCATGATGTATGCCTGGATTAATTAATTTTCCAGGCAATATATTCCAAGACAGATTTGAAAGAATTTTTTTTTGATTCATAAACGTTATTTATTTAATCATCAGGTCTCAGAAAATGATTAAACAATTTTAGTTTTGTTATAAAAAACAGACAATAGTATTGCATTAGACTTGAGGTAGAGTTTATTTTCAGTGCTTGGACATGGAGTGCAGCCGCAGTAAGACTGTGCCTACAATCTATTTATGCTTAGCGTCAAGCGGAAAAATGTCGAACACGTAATAAGATCTTAAAATTCCTTGGAAATACTTAAAATAAGTGCCATAAAAGATCTTCAATTTTACATAAAGGATAGAGTCATGAAAAACGTAACAGAATTTTGGAACGTCAATTTGTTTAAAGGTCTTCAAGCTAAGGAAGCTTTAGCAGCTGAAGGAAAATCTGCTGAAGAAATCCAAACTAGCATTGGTGAAACTTTTAAAATGGAAGGCGACAAATTAAAGCACTTCATAAATGCGATCGATGTTGCTAGCCAAAACAAAGACAAACTTCACAGAGTTCTCGTTGTAACTTATGCTGAAGGTGAAGCACCTGCTCCAAAATCCGTAAAAGTTGAAGAACATCACTACGTACCTGCTTTCATCAAAGAAGCTCCACCAGCTGCTGATAAGAAAGATGAAAAAAGCGCTAAAGGTGGCAGACCACAACGCGGTGGTGGTGGCGGAGCTGGTGGCGATAGAAAAGGTCCAAAATCTTCTCCATGGGGATTAACTCCAGAAGAAATCGCAGCTAAAAAAGGCGGCGGAAAAAACAAAAAAGCTTAATTGTTTTTTGCTCTGAAATGAAAAGAAAGCTCGCTGTAAGGCGGGCTTTTTTTGTTTTAAATATGTAAATTCCTTCATCATTATTATTGCCCTTGATAAAGAGCCCTTTCTCACTAGAATCTTATAAAGAGGTAAACATGATTAAAATTATTCTGGTCAGCATAGTGTGTTCGAGTTTAGCGTTTCTAAATCCTTCTATGGCCACAGCAAGCCTTATGACAGTTCAAGATGTCACTCAAAGAGACGGAAGACTTTCCCAAGAAATAATTGATAAAATTGAAACTCCCGAAGTTCAAAAAAAATTGGCAGAATTTGGAATTTCTGCGCAAGAAGCCAAACAAAGAGTTGCCGCATTAAGTGATAGCGAAATCCGAGACATGTTGAATTCAAAAACACAGCAAGCCGGCGGAGATGTCATAGCTATCAGCCTCACGACTGTGCTTTTAATTGTTATTATTGTCTTACTACTTCGTTAATTTATTTCTCAGAGGAAATTTGAAAAAAAATGTTTTAACCTTTACAGTCTCCTTGCTTTTAGGAGGCTGTGCCAGTTCACCAAAAATTACACAGTATCTCGGTGCTTCACGACCTGAAAAAGAAATTATCTTAGATATAGAATTTGTTCCCCAAGGTGAAAAACTATGCGGACCCGCTGTACTGAAGATGGCCTCTAAAAAGCATTTACCTCATACACCGTTTGAAACTTACAAGGAATTCGCTTTCCACGAAAAGGCAGAGGGTTCTTTTAAGTCGGATATGATTTCTTCTACTCGCCGCCTTGGACTTGCGCCCTACCGTATCCCCAATCTAGAAATTATGTTTCAGGAAATTGATCAAGGTCGCCCCGTAATGGTTTTTCAAAACCTCGGTCTGTCTTGGTATCCGAAGTGGCACTATGCACTTTTGATTGGATACGACTCCTTCAGAAATATTGTATATCTACATTCAGGATTTACAGAAAAATTAAAAATGAATTTTGGTCTATTCACAAGAACCTGGAGACGTGGCGAGTATTGGAGCTATGTGGTTGTTCCTCCCCAAACCATTCCCGCTCATGTTTCCATAGAAGAAGCTTTAGACAATGCTGTAGTATTTGAAAACATAAAAAATAAAGATGCCGCTAAAATTATTTACACTCGCATCGCCGAAAAATGGCCTTTGCGATTTGAGCCTCATCTAGGACTTGCAAATTTGTGGTACGAAAGTAAAAATCTAAAAGCTGCCATCAAAGAAATTCAAGTGGCTCTAAAAATCGCTCCCAATCACCCTGCTTTATTATATAACTTAGCAGTTCTTTACTACGAAACTGGCGAATTGAAAAAAGCGCAAATTTTGAAAAATAAAACTCTCGCCGCAGCTCCCAATGATCAAAGGGAGACTTATCTCAAGAAGTTTAAATTTTAATTGGGGATTATTCGAATTTAAGATAAGGTCTTAATATGCTTTGGGCAAAAAAACCGACAACAAAAGAATTGGATGAGGCTTGTAAGAATACAATGTGTTCGCACATTGGGATGGAATTTACGGAAATCGGTGATGATTATCTTATCGCAAAGATGCCCGTGGATCATAGAACCATTCAACCTGCCGGTCTCCTTCATGGTGGAGCCTCGGTAGCTCTTGCGGAAAGCTTAGGAAGCATTGCCTCGCTTCTTTGTTTAAAATCAAAAGACAAGATGCCCGTGGGGATTGAAATTAATGCCAATCATCTCAAGGCTACTACCTCAGGCTTTGTTCATGGCAAAGTCACGGCAATTCGTCGCGGACAGAGCCTCCATGTTTGGAATATAGAAATCAAGAATGACCAAGGCGATATCACTTGTGTGAGTCGACTCACCTGCATGATCGTGGATCGTAAATAATCTTTTACTTATTTGAAAATCTCTAAAACTTTAACCGTATTATCTACCGAAGTAGAATCAATATAGCCAATACCACCGACATTTTCATTTACGAATTTTTTTATGCTGCTGTCATCTGGTAAAATTTTTGGTGGACGTCCATTTCCTGTGAAAATTAAATTGGACCAATAGATATTCATTGCAGTCGCATCTTTGTTTGCAATTTTTAAATAGAATTCTTTACGAATTTCTTTTCCTTCGGATTGATCAATTGGTTTTGCGCTATTGCCATTAGAAAATTTTTCTTTGGCACCCAAAAATATTGATTTAATTTCCGCACGAGCGGTTTCACGCTCCCAAACCGTTGTGTTGTTGGAATTTATGATAACTACAATATCTGCCATGGCTTGAAGGCTTAATGTGATGCATACACTGAAGATTAAAAATAATTTTTTCACAAAAATTCCTTATAATTAGAAAATAATATCCATTGCTACAGTGTATGTATTGGCTCCATAGCTTTTTAGAGAATCCTCGTAATTCTGCTGTGTTCTCATGTACTCACCTTTCAACGCTAGTGATGGTGTAGCCTTATAATTTACTCCCAACATAAAAGAATGTTGATCTTTTTTCGTACTGGTACTGACCGAAGGATCTGGAAACATATAAGCTAGACCATTCAAACTTCCTTGCCATGCAAACGTAAGGTAAGGCGTTAATTTTGGTGAAATATGATAACCGAGACTAGCGTATGCTCCTGTGAAAGAGCGAACATATCCTCCTCCCTCAACCAAAGCCCTGGTTGCTTCTGTAGCAAAAAAGAACTTCTCAAAATCTACGCTACCGCCACTCGAAACAACATGAAATGTTCCAAAATCAATTAGCGTGACTGTTGGTGGACCAGACGGCCCTGTAGAATAAGTCGTCAGAGTCCCATCTGCATTTGTTCCTATATAAGTAATATGAAACTTCATATTATCTCCGGATAATAAAAACTCTACTCCTCGAGTGTTTTGAGCAGCCCCATAAACCTTTCCATTCACTTGATCAATTGAAACGTCACCTGCTCCTCCGAATATTTGCGCTTGGAAGCGATAATCTCCAATAGCGGTACTGTATAGAAGTGAAGCACCATTGAAAGACTTAACAGGAAAGGTTTCGTAAACTTCTGCTGGCAACCGTACCCATAGGTAAGTGAAGCCCACATCAATTTGTTCGGAATACAAAAATATAGGATTAATTTGGCGGCCTACGCGTATTGAAAAATCATCAGTGTATTTGTAAGTTACAAAAATCCAGTCCGCCGAAAGTTCATATGAGCCTTCGTCATTACCTTTGGCTAGTAACTGCCCTGCAAATCTGAACTCATCACCACCTAAATCTGAACTCAAATTAAGGCCTAATCGACTTTCAGGATCTAAAGTAATGTATCGGTCCGTATTGCCAATAGCGCCTAGAGTATAAGGCGAAGTTGATTGTGAGCCCACAATGTCTGCAAAACCATAAATGCGTAAATCTGAAGCTTGAATTACAGCCATTGGTGTAAGTGTCAGTAGGTAAAATAACACCATCAGTAGAGATCTAGAATACTGCACAGAACCTCCATTAAATTATATTTGTTAATACTAATAATAGTAAGTCCAATCCTCCTAGAAAAACAAGATTCAAACATCATTATTTTGCCCAGACTAGTTATTAAAAATAATTTAACAAATTGAATTTAAAGCAAAACTAGCCGATAAAAATGTATATGAAGCGCTTCAAAATTAAAATTTCATCTTTTTTACCAAAGCTAGTTCGGAATCTACATTATTTTGGATTTGTAATTGTCTGTTTTTTAATCTATCAGACCCATAAAACGTCTCAAGTTTCAGAAACGATCTTGAAAGAATCTATACAGCAACAAAAAGAATTAAGAAATATCTCATGGCTAAACTTACTGACTCAAAGAGTGACCATACTAGCCTTTAGTCCAATGGTGACTAAGGACCCCAATGCTTACGATCAAGCAGAACGGATTGTTGAAAACCTACCTTTGTTATTAAAAGTTAAAAATGAGAATGATCCTGACTTCGCCATAGATAAGATGTTTATCTCGCAGGCTGATTTAGTTTTTAGCCAAATAAAACAAATTTCTGAATCAGGAAGATCCAATATCGACAATCAAAAAGAACTGGTATCTTTACTGCAAAAAACAGAAGAACTCGGAACGGAGCTGAATGACCAAGAGTCTACAAGGTGGTTCGATCTGCTCGCCAAGAACACACATTTGTTGGAAGACCTTACCCAAAGAAAAAAACAAAACTACTTGAGTTATGGTCTATTCCTATTTTATCTCATATTTTTGGGATGGTTGAATATTCGAAAACAAGCTGCTGAGCAGAAATTGTTAGAGAGCCAAATCAACGAAAACACAGAAAGATTGCGCTCAGAAAGCTTACAACTAGAAAAAGATGCTGCTGAGAAAGCAAACCTCGCAAAATCTGCCTTTTTAGCAAACATGTCTCACGAATTACGAACTCCTATGCATGGAATTTTAAGCTTTGCTAGATTTGGACAACAAAAGTTTAATCTTGTTCCCCAAGAAAAACTCAAATCTTATTTTGATGAAATTCATGATAGTGGATCTCGACTTATGAATCTTCTCAATGATCTTTTGGATTTAGCTAAATTGGAAGCCGGAAAAATTGAATATACGATGAAAGAAACATCTCTTCTACCAGTGGTTTCTTCAGTTACAGTTGAAATGAGTGCCTTTGCGCAAGAAAAAGAATTGAAACTTGAAGTTGTAAACAATATTAAAGAAGAAGATAAGGCAACATTTGATGATACACGGATTATGCAGGTGGTAAGAAATCTTCTTTCAAATGCTATTAAGTTCTCTCAAAAAAATTCTGTGGTTCAAATAGTACTCAACAAAACTTCCGAGAATATTGTCTGTGAAGTTATCAATACAGGCATTGGAATTCCAAACTCAGAACTCAATTCCATTTTTGATAAATTCGCTCAAAGCAGTAAAACAAAAAATGGTGCTGGCGGCACGGGTCTTGGTTTAGCCATTTGCAAAGAAATAATAGAACAGCATAAAGGTAAAATATGGGCAGAAAATCTACACTCTGGTCAAACTAAATTTGTTTTTAGATTGCCAAGAACAACCCAGCAGTTTTAAATATTGCAATTGTACAACTAAGGATTCTTATGAACTTAAAGCAAAAAGTACTGATCGTAGATGATGAAGCCCGAAATCAACGCATTATTTCTGAGGTTTTAGAAGGGTTAGTCGACTTTAAAGTAGCCTCTAGCGGCGAAGAGGCTTTAAAAATTTGCGAAGAATATGTGCCAGACCTTGTCCTTTTGGACATCATGATGCCTGGGATTAATGGATATGAGGTTTGTAAACTCATTAAAGCCAATCCAAAAACAAAACTCACAAAAGTGATTTTAGTATCTGGTAAAGCCATGATTGAGGAGAGAATCAAAGGTTACGATGAAGGCGCCGACGATTACATGACAAAGCCTTTTATTCCGGAAGAGCTTTTAGCAAAATCTAAAGTTTTTTTACGCCTCACAGCTATAGAAAAAGAATTAGTAGAATTCAATGCAAGCCTCGATGAAAAAGTTAAGCAAAAAACTCAACAACTACTTGAGACCGAAGGAAAGCTAATAACATCTGCCAAAATGTCTGCTTTAGGAGAAATGGCGGGGGGCATCGCCCATGAGATCAATACTCCACTAGGCACAATAGGATTATTGGCAGGACAGGTTGATGGGCTTGTACTTGAAGATCCAATTGATGTAGTTAGCATTTCTAATATGCTAAATATAATCAAAGAAACTGTTACTCGAATCGGTTTGATAATACATAGCTTAAGAACATTTTCTAGAGATGGGAGTGTTGATGATTTTGATTCAGTTCCAGTTAAAAAAATTATTGATAGCACATTAATGCTTTGTAACGAGAAGTTAAAACAAAACGGCATAGAATTCCAAATGGAAGAGATTCCTCAAGACTTAAAAATTGAATGCCAACAAGTGCCTATTTCTCAAGTACTAATTAATCTGATTAATAACGCCTGCGATGCAATAGAGCTTCAAAAAGAAAAATGGATTCGATTATCCATAGAAGACAAAGGAGATACCATTGCTCTTTCTATAACAGACAGTGGTAATGGTATTTCTAAAGAGATCGCTGAAAAAATATTTCAACCTTTTTTTACAACCAAAGAAATTGGTAAGGGAACTGGCCTTGGCTTAAGTATTTCTAAAGGAATTATAAATTCTCATAAAGGTAATTTAGCTATCGATCCAGATTGCAAAAATACTCGGTTTATTCTTCAACTTCCAAAGTTAAGGCCCTCAAAATGAGTGAACCCAAAAAGATTTCCATCTTATTCGTAGATGATGAAATGGATTTTCGAAATGCCTTGGCCTCTTCATTCAGTAGAAAAGGTTATAATGTTTTAACTGCACCTAATGGCAAAAAAGCTTTTGAAATTATTCGCTCACAACATATCGATGTCGTAGTCTCAGATATTCGAATGCCTCAAGGCGATGGAATCGAACTCCTTGATCGTACCAAAGAAGAGCATCACGAAACGCCAATCATTTTATTGGTGACCGGATTTGCAGATATTTCTACTGAGGATGCTCACCATAAGGGCGCAGAGGCTTTATTCAGCAAACCTTTCGATATAAATACACTTTTAGATGCTGTTGAAAGGCTATTGACTCCCCCAGAACAACGATGGGCGTCTTCCTCATATGTTCAATTGGGTAAAGAAATCCAGGTTGAACTACAGTACAATAATTTTTCTACAGCAATAGAATCACATGCCGTAAGTATTGGTCGTGGGGGAATGTTCATTAACATCGAATCGCACTTTCCCAATATCAATGACCAAGTTAACTTTAAACTTACTTTTAAAGACAACGGAGTTCCTCTCAACGGGGTTGGAATTGTGAGATGGATTCGTACCCAAAACAATAGGAAGTATTCTTCTGGCTTTGGACTTGAGTTTATATTCTTAAATGAATCTGAGAGAAAAATGATTATTGAATATATCAACTCAAGAAAAAAACTTAAGCCATTCATTCCCAATAATTAGATTATGCTGATGGTTTTTTTATAAGACTAATCAGGGCTTGAAAGGCTTGTTTATCAATTTCAAAAACTTTGTTTGTCTGCATCTTACTGATCGCCTCTTGGGCTGTAAGAATTTTTTGATCTGGATAGCTTCTAATGGCATAATTGCAAAAAACATTTGCAACATTAACTATTTTTGAAAATGGATGAAGTTTCGAATGGTCTACAGAACGAGGATAACCATTTCCGACGGCACTTTCATGATGTTCATATGCCACGGCCACAGATTCACTGGGAGCATTTTTAAGACTGTCCAATATCTCTTTTCCTCTAACTGTATGACTTTCATATAACTTTACTTCTTCAGCAGTAAATTGAAACCTTTGTTTTTCTAATAGACTCTTTGGAAGTTCTTTTTTCCCGATATCATGAAATAGGCCTGCGAAAGCCAACTTAAATAGTATAGCACCACTTTCCCAGCCCATTTTCTTAGCTATTAAAACTGACATTGCAGAGACCCCTAAGCTATGAGCATAAAGAAAGTCTGTGTGATCATTCAACCCCATTAGGATACTTCCCGTTTCATCATCCTCAGCAATGATATTTAAACTGGATTGAAGAAAATCTTTAGCATGCTGGCAAGAGGTTTGATCAAAACTCGGAGAAAATATTTGCTGCGATAACAGCTCTCCTGTGTATTTTAAAAATCGATTTTTCTTTTCAGCGTTAATATTGCTATTGCCTGCAAGAGCCTTGGTGATCTGAACCGTAAACCCCACGAATGATGGAAAGTCTTCTTTCGTGACATATAAATATGCAATACCCTTATCTTTAAATAGATTAATTTTTTCTTCGGGAATTTTCCCACCTTTGTGAGCAATTTTTATGTATTTGTCGTTATTTAGTTTAATAAAAACAGGACACGAAGTTTCTTTTTGAGAGACAAAATCTTCGATCGGTACTTTAAAAAAGTCAACCTCAGGCGGCTTTACTTCTTCTTTATTTTCTGCAGGCTTTAAAACACCCAATATTTTTTCAATTTTTTCTTTTAACTCTGTATCACTAAAAGGTTTTGATAAGAAATCATCAGCACCAAGCTCATCAGCCCTTTTCATTTCTAATAGATGAGAAAATCCTGTCATAAGAATAACGGGACAAGGTTTAGTTTGCTTAATCCACTCTAAGAGATCTACGCCCGTAAAAAATGGCATTTGGATATCTGAAATGACCAAGTCTACATCTTGAATGGATAATATAGATTTAGCAACCTTACCGTTTTCAGCGGCTGTTACACTATAATTTCTAGCTAGAATTGCACTTAAAGCATCTCTAAAAGATTTATCATCTTCTACAATAAGTATTCTCGGTTTCATAAAATTTTCTCCAGCTTAAACAAAAATGATATAACAATATCGTAAGTTTTACTAGAGAATTTAAGTCATCAGCGCAGCATCAAGGTCTATAAATAAAAATAATTAATATATGACTATGTCACAAAACAGGACAGTCTAGAATCCAATATTAATAATTGGCGAGACTACGAAAAGACCTTTGTGGTGGAAATTAACAAGACCGATTTGAATTCCATGAAGATCTGTAGCTTCATTGATCAGGCCCAACTGTAAACCATAAACTACACGCGCTTTATTGTAAATGCCTGCTTGCACACCGTAGATCGCTGTTTGCTCTGTGAGGTTCACCAATGCCAGATCTAAGCCTACAACTTTTGAAGTGGCTTTGTTCATGTTCACGATACCTGCGAATTGCAGTCCATAAACGCTAGTTTTGTTGTTATTCCAGTTAGCAATACCCGCGAACTGTGTACCAATAGCAGTCACTGTCCCATCCGTTTTATTGAACCCTCCGGACAGAGCAATACCTGTGAAGTCCTGAGCCGTAATGTTACCAATCACACCTAAATCTATGCCGTAAACATCTCTATGAGATCCCCATAGCGCACTAAATCTTAAACCTGTGATGGAGAAGTCTTTTGTTGGAAATTGAACTGGAGGAACTATCCCCACCGCAACAGGTGAAACCGCTGCTTGTGCGTTAGAAAGAGTGAATAATACGAAAGCTACTACTGTGATAAAGATATTTTTTGTCATGTCTCATTCTTGCATCAGCGTTTTTTGAATGCAAACCTTAGCAAGACATAAGTCTAGCTATGAGGAAACTTTACGCTTTAAGGATTCAATGAACTAGAGCCATTCGTAGAACTAGCAGGAATTCTCTTGTCTGAGTTTTTAAGAGTTTCGCAGAAATTAGCGTACCCCAACCTGCATGCAGATTTTGTGTAATATTCAACATAGGTAGAACTTAAATTATAATCCGTCTTCATATCTACAAGTTTTGCACAAGCATCACCATTTCCTGAGACACAATTCATATGAAGGTTATTCACTTGCTTGGTTTTTTCCTTGGCCAAGGCTTGCTCTTTTGATTCCTGCTCCACTTGTGTTTTGATTTTCATTGACTGCTCAATCGCCGCATCACTAATAAATAACCGCAGAGTTAGCACCATACCAACTGTAACTAGTGCCGAACCACCAAAAACCCTAATATGATGTCCTCTTTTTAACTTTTCAACCACATGATCTTCATGGGCGTCTGCTAAGAACAATTTATGATTGGATGCGCATTTTATTTCTCCAAAAACTTCGAATTCACTTTCCGTTAAATTTTCTGCTTTAGTCTTTTTTTGAGAAAGTTGAGCGGCAAAAGAATAGCCATCTCTTGCTTCTTTATGGCAAATTTTTCCATCGCCATTTTTATCTAGTAGCGCTTTCAAATTTTTAAAGCTTCTGCTATTGAAATCGATAATGCGATTTGCAAAATGTGTAAGGCCTTCGGCTTTTATTTTTTTTGCTTCCGCATTTTGAGTTCTAAAATCACCAGTAACATAAATTGGACAGCCCGCGCGTATTTCTCTTTCGACAACTCTGTATCTCTGTGAAAACAATCCATAGAATCTACCTTTTGGAGGAAAATTTGGAATTGTTGTCGGAATGAGCGTTTCTAAAAAATGATTTTGTTCAAGGCTTTTTAGCGAGGTCCACAATCTTGCACTGCGCGCTTCAATCTCCATTTCACTTGTTGAGGCATCCACCATCGCAAGTCCCGTTGGATCTATAAGATAGAATGGCTTAGCGTGTGTATGAGAAAACACAGAAACCCAAACTCTTTTTTTATGCTTTCCCGATCCTTTTGATTCTTCTCTTTCCAGTGAAAAATGATAATAAACAAGCTCGTGCCCCTGCGGAGTGACGAAGCCTTTCTCTGAAGGCCAAGCAAAACCTTGAATTTCCACTAAGCCTTGTGGTGCTGATGCAATTTTTGATTTAGGAGTGTCTTGTATTTGTCGAACGCGCTTTTGTCTTTTCAATGCCTGCATAATAAAGAATGAGCCAAAACCCAAACACAATACTATAGCTTTAATGTAATCTACCGACATATTTTAACCCAAAGTTAAGACTAGTGTTAGAGTTTTAAGCGCCTTTTCCAAATTTCGGCATATTCATCTCGAGTGATGGTTTAATTTTTTCAGACTCTTCCACGTTAAAAAAATCTTGTCTTTGATAGTTCAAAAGTTTTGCGACAAACACGTCTGGAAATTGATCGATACGCGTATTGAAGTTTGTTACAGCTTCGTTATAAGCTTCTCTTCTATCTGCGAGCATACTTTCCAGATTTGAAACTCTAGATTGAAGTTGCACAAAATTTTGATTTGCCTTTAATTCAGGGTAAGCTTCACCAATTGCGATAATGCCTTTGAGGGCAAAACTCATTTCTTGCGAAGCCTTGATTTTATCTGTGACTGAATTTGCTTCACCGTAATGTTTACGTGCTTCTGCGATTTTTTCTAATAAACCAGCTTCGTATTTCGCATATTGCTCGATCACTTGGATCAATTGAGGGATTTCATCAAATCGTTGTTTTAAAATCACATCAATATTTGACCATGCTCTTTCAACTTGATTTCTGAGGCTGATCATTCCGTTATAGATATTGATCCCCATCGAGAAAAATACAATTCCGACAATTAAAACAAATATTAAAGCACCGAACGACATCATGATGAACCCCCGACATCTATATTATCGGGTGGCTAAACTAAAAATATTAACAACTATCTAGAATGTATGAATGTTATTCAGAATTTGGGACCTTGCCGATTGGGTTTTGATTCTTCTTTGTTTGAATTTGGGACACTTATATGTTTTTATATCCTTGTATACTTATAAAGCAGGATCAAAAAACAAGGAATTTTTATGCATAAGATTTTAGCCATCATATTTGTTAGCTTAGTGAACTTCGGCTGCCAGACTTCAAACAAAGTCATACTAGCGACTAACAACAGAGAAGATAAATCAACTGTTGAGTCGACAGGTAAGAAATTTGCGATTTCTACTCAAGGACGTTACGCAAGTATCGCGGCCAAAGACATCTTTACTCAAGGTGGAAATATTATTGATGCTGCTGTCGCCGCCTCTTTTGTGATCTCCGTTGAACGTCCTCAATCGACAGGAATTGGTGGTGGTGGCTTCATGGTATTTAGACAAAAAGATGGGAAATCTTTCGCGATAGATTTTAGAGAACGCGCTCCCCTTAAGGCCACAAGGAATATGTACATTCGAAATGGAAAAGGAGACACGCAAATTTCTCAAGAAGGGATCTTGGCTTCAGCAACTCCAGGATTGGTTGCAGGCCTTATCGAAATTCATAAAAAATTTGGATCCTTACCACTGAAAGCAGTAATGCAACCTTCAATTGATCTCGCTGAAAAAGGATTTCCTGTTTACCCTTATCTTTCAGAGGCACTTCAAGACACCATGGAAGTTCTTAAAAAAGATGCGGAGGCAAAAAAAATATTCTTAGATGCCAACGGCAATCCTTGGCCCTTGGGACATATCTTAGTTCAAAAAGATTTGGCCCAGACTCTTCGCTTGATTTCAGAGAATGGTTCTAAAGAATTTTATCAAGGATCGACGGCTAAAAAAATCACAAGTTTTTTTGCAAAAGAAAAAGGACTTATCACCCAAAAAGATTTAAGTGCCTATAAAGTTAAGTGGAGAAAACCTGTTCAGGGAAAATTTCATGATTACGATGTCATTTCAATGCCTCCTCCTAGTTCAGGAGGAATTCACGTCATTCAATTTTTAAGCTTCTTAGAAAAAGATGAACTAAAAAAGAAAGGTATCCTCTCTACAGAGTCCATTCACTTGGCGGCGTCTTCACTGCAATCTGCTTTTGCAGATCGCGCAAAGTATCCGGGAGATCCAGATTTTGTAAAAGTCCCTACCGAGGAATTGATTTCTCCAAAGTATAACGAGCAAAGAAGAAAAGAAGTAACGCTCGATAAAGCTAGAAAAGCTGATCAAGTGAACTTTGGTGTCCCAAGTTACAATGAATCCACCGAAACTACTCACCTCTCTATTATGGATGAAGAAGGGAATGCGGTGAGCACAACTCAAACTATCAATGGCTGGTTCGGATCTGCACAAGTGGTTCCTGGAACTGGAATTGTAATGAATAATGAGATGGACGACTTTTCTATTCAACCTGGAGTTGCAAATTTATTTGGCGCCATTGGTGGAACATCCAATGCCATTGCTCCCAAGAAAACTCCTTTGAGCAGTATGTCTCCTACAATCATAGTAAAAGATGGAAAAGCAGTTATGAGTTTAGGCGCCCCCGGTGGAACCCGAATCATCAGCTGTGTTGCTCAAACTATTTTGAACTATGTCGAGTACGGTTTGTCTCTCAAAGACTCTGTCTCTATGATCAGGTATCACCATCAATGGAAGCCCGATGTGCTTACGATTGATCCTCCAGGACCAAGTTCGAAAGTTTTAGCTGACCTTCAGAAGATGGGATACGACATAAAGCTTGAACATGTGCCCTGTCATGTGATGGCGGTGTCAAAAGAGGATGGAATTTTACGTGCCGTCGCAGATCCTCGTGATATTGGTGTCGGATTGGCTCAATAATTCTGAAAATAATTCAGAAAATTATTTGAATTTTATAATTAGGACGTGCTAGCTTCCCGTTATGAAAAAAGACACCCAAGAAAACAATCACGAGAAGCTAAACAAAATAACCGAAAAATCTGCTGGAAAACTTTTAAAGTTTTTAGATGTAATCGAGAGAGCGGGGAATGCTCTTCCTCATCCTGCGATTTTATTCTTGCTACTGACTGGAATTACAATTCTACTTTCTTGGATCGCGTTCAACTCTGGAATGTCAGCAATTCATCCGATTAAAAAAGAAGCTATCAATACAGTAAATCTTTTTTCTATTGATGGCCTACATCACATCATTACAGATATGGTAAAGAACTTTGCAGGATTTGCTCCGTTGGGAAGCGTTCTCGTTGCGATGCTTGGATTTAGCTTGGCTGAAAAGAGCGGCTTGATTTCTACTATCCTTAGAGTTTTGGTTTTAAAAGCTCCAAAAAAATTAATTGTACCTGCTGTACTACTAGGCGGAGTTCTTTCACACACTGCTGGTGACGTAGGCTACATCATTTTGATTCCTCTTTCTGGCATGGTTTTCCATAGCGTTGGCTGGAATCCTCTTGCAGGTATTGCTTGTGCCTTTGCCGGTGTTTCTGGTGGTTTTGCTGCAAACTTATTATTAAGTACGGCAGATCCCATGCTTTCTGGTATCACACAAGAGGCGGCAAAGATCATTGACCCAAGCTATACTGTATCACCACTTTCAAACTGGTACTTTATGGCAAGTTCGTCATTTTTGATCGTGATCATTGGAACTCTTGTAACAAATAAAATCACAATTCCTTATCTTGGAGAGTACACAGGTGATGCCGAGAAAACTCCACTTGTGAAACTCACCAAACTTGAAAAGAAAGGCCTTCTCTACGCTGGAATTGTATTTGCAATTCTAACTTCTATTCTTTTATTAGGATTGGTACCAGCAGAAGGGTTTTTAAGAGAAAAAGAAACTTTTAGTGTTCTTAACTCACCCGTTTTAAAAGGTGTTGTTGCGATCATTTTCTTTATGGGATCTCTCACGGGACTTGCTTATGGGTTTGCTTCCAAAACATTCAGAAGTCAAAGTGATGTTGTAAATGCTATGCAAGAGGCAATGGCAACACTTGCTCCTTACCTAGTTCTTGTATTCTTTGCTTCGCAATTCATTTCGTTCTTTAACTTCTCAAATATGGGAATGGTAATGGCTGTTCATGGATCTGATTACTTAAAGGATCTAGGACTTGGTTCATTTACATTGATGATTAGCTTTATCTTCTTCACTTGCTTGCTTGATCTTGTGATTGGAAGTGCTTCTGCCAAGTGGGCCTTGATGGCGCCGATCTTTGTTCCAATGTTCATGCTTTTAGGATTTGCACCCGAATTGACTCAAGCTTCCTATAGAGTAGCAGACTCCGTGGTGAATATTATTTCTCCACTGATGTCTTACTTCCCTCTCATCTTGGCTTTTGTAAATAAATTCAATAAAAACGCAAAAGTAGGAACTCTTCTTGCGATGATGCTTCCCTACACTATTGCATTTACCATTTTCTGGTCAGCGATGATTTTTGTATGGATGACATTCGAGCTTCCACTCGGCCCTGTTGGAAATCTCTGGTACAAGCTTCCAACTCCGTAAAATTAAATCGAAAAGGTTATAAAACCTTTTCGATATCTTTGCCAAGATCCTCAGGCTTTGCTTGAGGAGCAAATCTTTCTATAACTTTTCCATTTTTATCTACTAGGAATTTTGTGAAGTTCCATTTGATGGCTTCAGTTCCTAAAATTCCTTTTTCTTCTTTCTTTAAATATTGGTAAAGAGGATGAGCTTCATCACCATTCACCTCTACTTTTTGAAACATAGGAAAAGAAACATCATAAGTTAAGCTACAAAAATTTTTTATCTCTTCTGCATCACCGGGCTCTTGTGCGCCAAATTGATTGCATGGGAATCCCAATACTTCAAAACCCTTGTCTTTATACTTACGATAAATTTCTTCGAGGCCTTTATACTGTGGTGTAAAACCGCACTTGCTTGCGACATTCACGATGAGTAACGCTTTTCCTTGAAATTTTTCCAGAGGAATATCTTCTCCATTTAGACCTTTTGCATGAAACGAATACACAGTTTTTTGTTCTGACATAAATTCTCCATCTCAGTTCTGTTATAGCGCTAAGGCTTTTTGACACCAAGTTTTTTTGGCATCGCTTGCATTAGCAAACCTCGCAATTAATCAACACTAAGAAATAGGGTTCTTAGTTTTAACTGGAGGATATATGAAAAGAGTTTTATTGGCAATTCTTGCGGTACTTATCTCGGTTTCAGCATTTGCTGATCCTGGTGATAGGGATGGCAGACGTGATCGCAGAGAAGATAGACGTGATGATAGAAGAGATGACAGACGCGACGATCGAAGAGAAGATAGACGTGATGATAGAAGAGATGACAGACGCGACGATCGAAGAGATGACAGACGTGATGATAGAAGAGACCATCGCCCACCGCATCACGGCGGAGGATTCTTCCCAGGAAATCCAGGACACGGCGGCGGATGGGGACCAGGCCCAGTTCCATACTATAGAGAAAACATAATCACTTGTGAAAGCAACAGCAGCAGACCAAATATTTGCTACACAGGATTATACCAAGTGCAAAGAATCGATCTGTTAAGACAACATTCGAGAGCTCCATGCATTGCGGGAGCAACTTACCAAGTGAGAGGCAACTCAATCATGGTTATCGGTGGTTGCAGAGCAACATTCCGCGTAGTTGGTAGATAATCTTAAAAATTTAGCCACGAACATCAGCTTGTGTTATGTTTCCATCTTGGCCTGAGGTCAGACAAAGGTTAAAGATGAAGCAAACACAAGTTGTTGTTGTCGGCGCAGGCTTTGCGGGCATCAACGCAGTAAAAATTCTAAAAAATAATCAAGACGTTCATATTACTCTCATTGACCGAAGAAATTATCATTTGTTCCAACCGCTACTGTATCAAGTAGCCACGGCAGGACTTTCTCCTGCGGACATCGCTACGCCAATTCGTTCCGTATTTTCTGATCAAAAAAATGTTACTGTATATCTAGGTAATGTTGAACGCGTCGATTTAAAAAATAAAACCATTTATGGTAGCGATAAGCCTCTCTCTTATGATTATCTCATTCTAGCTTGCGGCGCTAAGCACAGTTATTTTGGCCATAATGAATGGGAAGAGTTTTCTCCAGGCCTTAAAACTTTAGAGCAAGCTACCGAGATCAGAAGAAGAATTTTGCTCGCATTTGAAGATGCGGAAAAAGAAACGGATATAGAAAAACAAAAACAACTTCTTACTTTTGTCATTGTTGGTGGCGGACCCACAGGAGTTGAACTTGCTGGAGCCATAGCTGAGATCAGTCGCTATACTTTAGAAAAAGATTTTAGAAATATTGATCCTGCAAGAACTCGCGTGATTCTTATTGAAGCCGGCAATCGAGTCTTGGCTGCATTTTCAGAAAAAATGTCAAAACGCGCCGCTCGAGATTTGGAACAACTTGGTGTTCAGATATGGACATCGTCTCGCGTTTCAAAAGTGAATGCAGAAAGCGTTGAACTTGGAAGCGAAGTGATCAGAGCAAAAACCATTCTTTGGGCAGCTGGAGTTTTGCCTTCGAGCTTAGGAAAAACCTTGGGCACTCCCCTTGATCCTCAAGGTCGCGTGATGGTGGAAAAAGATTTGTCTTTACCTAATTATCCAGAAGTTTTTGTTTTAGGTGATCAGGCTCATTTTGATGAAAAAGGAAAGCCCTTGCCAGGTCTTGCGCCAGTTGCCATACAACAAGGCAAACATGCAGCAAAAAATATTATAAGAAAACTACAAAATAAACCTACAGAACCTTTCCGTTACTTAGATAAAGGAATTACTGCAACCATTGGCCGTAAAAAGGCTGTTCTTCAGGTGAACAATATCCAATTTGGCGGATTCTTTGCCTGGGCAGCTTGGCTCTTTATTCATATTTATTATTTAATAGGTTTCAAGAATCGCTTTATTGTTTTTTTCCAATGGGCGTGGTCTTATATGACTTTAAAGCGCGGCGCCCGATTGATAGTTGACAAGGAATGGAGATCCACAAAATGAATTTCAAATGGACACAGGTTTTCAAAAGCCTCATCATTGTGTTTCTTGCTCTTTCAGTTTTAATTCTACTCACACCATTTTTACTTCCATTAGCCCTTGGTGGAATTCTCTGTGTTGTGATTTTTCCCATGTACAAAAAAATGGTAGAGAAAAAATGGAATCCCTCTCTCGCTGCACTCACTTCCCTGCTCGTTTTCTCATTGGTGTTCGCGGTACCAACGACTCTTGTCGTTTTAAAAGGCGCAAGAGTCACAACAGAATTTGTCCAAAAAACTTTAGATTCTAAAAAACCAACTCAAGATCTAAAACCTGAAGAGCAAAAAAATATTCAAAAAATAGAAAACTTTGCCGAAAAAACTGCCGGGAGATTTGGAATTGATATTCCAGATCCCTCTGCTGTGTTTGATAAAATTTATAACTCTATAGGCGCATTTATTCTAGCTGCACTCACGGACTTCTTTACAAAACTTCCTGATTTTGTATTGGCATTCTTTATCGCTTTACTCACAATGTACTTTGGCTTGGTTGAAAATGAAAAAATCTATGCCACTTTAAAAAAATATTCGTTCCTCTCGCCTAAGAATGCCGAGAAGCTTGTCGAAAATATTGTTGTGAGCTGTAGATCTGTGATCGTTTCCAATGTCGTGACGGGAGCTATCCAATCCATTGTGGTTGCGGCTGGAGCCCATCTCACCAACACTGGAAATTTCTTTGTGGTGGGATTTATAACTTTTGTATTCTCGTTCATACCTGTCGTAGGTGCAGCTCCTGTGGCTTACGCCTTGGGTGCTTATGCCTTAGTCTCTGGTGAATCTACGGCTGGGATCATAATGATGGTTGTGGGAACTGTAGCGGGGATCTCTGACAACTTCATTCGCCCGATGATGCTCAGTGGATCCGGCGAAGTCCATCCGCTATGGAGTTTATTAGGAATTCTTGGAGGGATTATTATCTTTGGATTACCCGGATTATTTATCGGCCCCTTGATCTTGGCTGTAGCCTCAAGCTGCTTACCGATTTACGTAAAAGATTTTAGAGAGACCTCTAAACAATTAAACGGTCAAAGCTAGAGCATGTCTTCGTAGAAAGCACCAAAGTGCTTTTCGGGATGTCTGATTTGAATTTCTAAAATCCATCTCTGTGCTGATGGCTTTTCCTTAAAATCTACAAGTTGTCCTTTATGATAAAGAGCGTGCGGGAAATCGCCAATGCGATGCCCAGAGGCGCCATTCAATGTCATCACATAGCCGCGCTTCTTAGTGGCGTCTTTTGCAAATTCATAAAGTTCAGCACCGGATTTCCCAGTTTCTTTCCAACAGTTTTTTACTTCATGAAAAATTTCTTCTGACGCTTTGATCACATCGTGATGTTCTTTATTATTTCCTACGGCGAAAGTTTTGCCACAGTCTCCTTCGTGACCGAAGAACACCGGACCAATGTCAATAAAGAATAAATCATTTTCCTGTAAAACCACATTAGGTTCTGAAACCTCTCTAAAGGCCTTCAAAGTATTGATTCCAAAGCGTAGCTTTGACGGATGCCACTTCTTCTCTGAACCAAATTCTTCGAACAATCCCTTAGAAATTTCTTCGATGTCTTTTTCGGTTTGTCCAGGACGAACTCTTTCAGCAATAGCGTTCACGAGATCCCAGGTGCGGTGGCGTGCTTTCTCTATAGAATCCGAATTGAAATTTTCTCCGACTGCCTCTAACATCTTAATCTCTTAAAAAATGGCAAGTATAGCCGTTTGGATTTTTCTGTAGATAATCTTGATGATACCCTTCTGCTGAATACCACTTATCAAAAGAAATAATTTCGGTAACAACTTTGGATTTCCATTTTCCAGAGGTATCGACTTTTTCTTTCACTGCCTGCGCAATCTTCTTTTGATTGTCGTCGTGATAGAAAATAGCTGAGCGATATTGAGTTCCGTGGTCATTACCCTGACCATTCACTTGTGTCGGGTCATGAAGTCTAAAAAAATATTTAAGAATTTCTTCATAACTAATTTTTGCAGGATCAAATTTAATTTGGACTGCTTCAGCGTGGCCCGTGGTTCCAGTTTTCACAAATTCGTAAGTTGGCGCACTACCTTTACCGCCGGTGTAGCCCACTTCTGTTTCGATAACTCCATCGAGTTTACGAAGGAGTTCTTCCACTCCCCAAAAACATCCGCCAGCTAAAGTTGCGACCTCTATTTTCTCTGACATCTTTACTCCTTCAGGTCTTTTTTTTTACTGTCTTCAGCTTTAGTGTCGTTATTGTTCGTGGCTTTCTGAAGTTTACGCACAATTTTCTTACCCGCCACTTTCACTTCATCCACCGCTTCCTGCGCCGAACGATCAATCTTTTGAACCGCCGACTCCTCCGCCACCGCAAAATTTAAAGCAAAAATAGATAAAAATAACGCAAATACAAGTTTCATAAATAACCCCTTTAAAGTGAGTAACCAGAACACTAATAATCTTACAAAAAATAGTCAATTTCCAATATATTTATGACCATAACTTGTAGAAGTTAAGAAGAGTTTTAAATAGAAAGTATATTATCAAATATTCTCGCTGGTTTTACTTACGCAAATAACACTCACATTACCGCGATTTTTAAAAATGCCACGGGTTCTACCAATAAAATTTCTATTTGAATCTGTACTGCGTCGTACGCACACAATCAGCTGTAGATGGTGTGGTCTTTTTATTGCATTCTCTTATCGAATGAGAACTAAACTGATCCTATTGTTTTTACCAGCTTTTATTGTTCATTTCTTTACCATAGGAGTGCCAATATTTGTCCTAGCTAATCAAGCAACAGTTCCCACATCATGTTCAGCCATATTCAATGTTGGCAATGCCGATTCTGCCGCTTTAACTATTTCGAAAATACTTTCGGACCTTAAACTGTATCAAGAACTTACGAATTTTTACCATCATAAAAAACCTGGAATGTATGCACTACACGATATCGTAACTCTGAGTTCTCGCCTAAGCGATCGTGAGCGAAAAGACTTTATCGCTCACGTAAGGCAAATGTACGATGTCACCCATCGTTTTGACCAATCTAAACTTAGGGACATTGCGTTGGCTCTTTTTGATCCCATCATGTGGGAAAGGAAACTGACATCATTAGCTCGCTCGGGAACTAGTAGGCAGGAACTTTATTCCTTTGCAGACTTACTTTTGATTTTAAATCCGAAACAAAAAACAATGCTTAAAGAAATAATTTCAGAAAATTACGCCCTTTCAACTCTGAATAAGATAAATCGTGATTACGAATTACCGTCTAAACGTTCCTATGAAGCCATTTTGCGCTTTTTGATAGATGCTGACAAAAACTTCGAAGCAAATGTCATGCGTCACGGAGTTCTGAAAGCATACGAAACGTACACCGAAGAAAATCAGGCCGTCGTACATGAAGCAGGATTTGGAAATTATCGATTTTCTCAAATTCTACAAACTTATAAACTTTTTCAAGATTATTTAAAAGCTATTCCTGATACTAAAGCCAAAGTTTATTTCAAAGGTAGTTTCGTTAGTCGCCGAGCAAAAATTGATTCATCCGATCTTGATTTATATTTTGAAGGAACCAATAACTTCAGATTCCAACGCCTTGTTAAAATTGCAACCGGAAGTACCGTCAGACAAGGCTTGCATGATATTTTTCATGATCATGAAAAAATAAATCTTGAGATTGAAGACACTGCAAACAACTTCATAGATAAAGGCGCCGGACTGTTTGCTCGTTATGGCGAAGTAGGTGGAATCTTAATCGAAGTCACGGCCAATGATATGCGTTTACTTTATTTTCCAAAGCCTTCAATAAAATATGTAGATCCTGCTTACCCTGAGGCCGTCTTAGCGCGAGAACCAGTGGTTTACCAGTTCGTTTCGGACGATCCACTTTGATACAGGCATGCAATATGCATTCTAATAAATCACTAACGAGAAAGTTGTGTTTATGAGTCGAATGAAACTAAAATCTGTTGTAAATAGAATGCGATCAGATATGGAAGAACTTGTAGTATTAGGTGATGAGTATCGCGCTGCAGTTGCAGCAAGTCAAAAGTCTACGCGGCTCGGGTTCTTAAAGAACTTTCGTCTTCGAAATGAACGACCAGTAAACAGTGCTGGGCAAAATCCAAATACTTTTAACTTATAATTAGCTTTAAACTTACAGAATTTTTGATCGCGCGCTAAATTTGGGTTTACGCTTCTTTAGCTCCTACTTGCGACGTGATAGAAGCTTTGCGTTGAAAAGAAGGATCTTTCTTCTTAGCGACAGTAAGAAAAACCAAGAAGTACGCTTTAGTAAATATTAATCGAAGAGGTCTTTTTCATAGAGGAGATAAATCAGTGGCGAAAAAGAGCCCATGAATATGACTCCAATACAGCAAAGGTAAAAGTATTTGTAAGATCTCTGCTTTTTTTTCAACTGCATAAATATGAACATTAGGACTAAGCCGACGGATACCAACAGATCGGAAAATATTTGATTTACATAAAGCTCTGAAAAAGGAGGAAATACTGTCCAAATGCTTACTTGTTTAAAAACAAAAAAACTAATTACAGAGTGCATAAGCAATAAAAAAATTAAAAACTTTCTAGGCATAGAAATGCACAATGCCGTTGTCTTTTTAAGTTGTCAAATAAGCAATACGAAAAGTTTTCAAAAAATTTCTAATTTATCAATTTAGAAATAGCCGCCTCATCTAAACGATAAACAGTCCACTCCTCCATAGGCTTTGCTCCTAAGGACTTATAGAATTCAATAGCTGGCGTATTCCAATTAAGAACGGACCATTCCATTCTACCGCAATTACGGTCTTTTGAAATCTTCACTAAATGGAGTAAAAGCTTTTTACCAAAGCCCATTCCCCGATATTGAGGACGCACAAACAAATCTTCGAGATAAAGACCTTTCTTACCCAAAAAGGTTGAGAAATTGTGAAAGAACAATGCATAACCGACCGTTTCATTCTCATATTCGCCAATAATAACTTCGGCGGATTTTTCTTTTCCAAAAAGACTTTCATATACAATTTCTTCCGTGGCTATCACTTCGTGCGAAAGCTTTTCGTACTCGGCGATTTCTTTTATCAGTTGTAGAATCAAAGAAACATCTTCTTTAGTGGCATTGCGGATTTTTAAAGTTTTATTTGTGCTTGGATTAATACTCATAGGCCTTGTTTTTAGAATAAAAAAAGTTTATTTTCAATCTGTATCGATCATAAAAACAATGCTTAAGGAAACTATGTCCAATTCTCTTCCTCTATTTGAATATTTTTACTTTATCCGTCACGGTAGAACCGACGCTAACGTTAATCAGCTGATGGCCGGCGGAAGTAACGACATTCTCTTAAACGAGGAAGGTCACCTTCAGGCCGCAAAAGCGGCGCAAATTCTAAAGACCAAATGTCCAGAAATTCAAACCATCTGCGTGAGCACCATGACCAGAGCCAAACAAACCGCTGGCTACATCAATGAACTCCTGCAAAAACCTATGCTCGAGTTTCCAGAATTTATCGAATGGCACTTTGGCGAATGGGAAGGAAAGTCTTGGATAGACGTTGCTCCTTTGTTTTTAGGCAACGAAGAACCTCCCGAGGGCGAAACTCGAGATATTTTTAAAAATCGTGTTTTCAACGGATTGAATAAAGCTCTAAGTCTCCCCGGCCCTATCCTAGTCGTCGCTCACGGCGGTGTCTGGTATAAAATTCAAAAGATCTTTAATCTAGAGCTTATAAAGAGTGATAATTGCCAGATCTTTAAAATATACTCTCAAAAGAACAAAGACATTGTTGAATACAAATACCATGAGATATGTCTATAGACATCGAAACGACCAGCAGGAAACGATAGATGAAGTCTTATCAACCCATACATAAAATTCCGCATTTTTTTGATGACGCCTTAAAACTCCGACATGAGTTCGAAGCAAAGTTCAAAGATCCCAAAAAGACATCGCCAGATCGCTTCGTTTGGGACTATTGGTTTGTGGAAGACCAATATACTTTGATCAGAACGGAAGCTGAAAATATTTTTTCTAAAAAAATATTTCAGAATTTCTCACAAAACTTAATTGAATTCGGGCAAAAATATTTGGGTTGTGATGGCATCACTCCTCCTTGGATCAGTTATTATGTCGACGGCTGCAAACAAGATCTTCATGCCGACGTTCCCCACGGACCGTGGGCCTATGTGTACTCTCTCACTCCCTGGAGCAAACGTGAATTCACAGGCGGCGAAACGGTTCTCTTAAAACCCTCTACCCTCGACTACTGGAACAATTTTGAAAAGATGAGTGGCATCGAAATGAAAGAGCTCACCACAAAAATTCCTGCTAACTTTAATCAACTTTTAGTATTTGATCCCAGAATTCCTCACGGAGTAAGTCCCGTGCGAGGAGCTCAAGATCCACTCAAAGCTCGAGTCGTCATCCATGGCTGGTTTACAAATCCTCGTCCTATCATTCACGGAGGCCTCGGTGAAAAGAAAACCACTTCGCTTTTAAACGAAATGATCTACGAGATGGAACCTATCTTTGATAAATATTCTTTTGTCACCGGCACCCTTGCTATCCGCATGGAAATTAATCCTAAAGGAAAAATAGATCGTCTGTACTTCTTAACAAATACGCTCATCTCGATCGAGAGAAATATTCCTACCGTAAAATTACTCAATGAAATGGAGCTCTTTCTCAAAAACAAGACCTTCCCAAAGGCAAAAACACGAACGGAAATTACTCTTCCTTTTTTATTTCAATCGCGCTAAGCTTTTTTCAGAACTTAATGGAGATTCTTAAATGAATGTACTCGTCACTGGTGGAGCTGGATATATTGGTAGCCACGCCTGTAAACAATTAAAGAAACATGGATTAAATCCAATTGTTTACGACAATCTCAGCCGTGGCCACGAAGACTTTGTGAAGTGGGGTCCACTTATTCATGGAGATATTCTAGATACAACCAAAGTTGAACAAACCCTCAAGCAATATCAAATAGAAGCTGTCCTTCACTTTGCAGCCTTTGCTTATGTTGGGGAGTCCGTAGAAAATCCTACTTTATATTACAAAAATAATGTTCAAGGCTCTTTATCTCTGTTGGAAGGAATGCTTAAGGCCAACGTTAAGAAAATCATTTTCTCTTCGACTTGCGCCACTTACGGAATTCCAGAAAAAATTCCACTCACGGAAGAACTCCCACAAAACCCTATCAATCCCTATGGTCAAACCAAATTAATGATTGAAAAAATATTAAGAGATTATGCACCGGCTTACGGCTTGAGATCTGTTTGTTTGCGATACTTCAATGCCGCAGGCGCTGATCCCGAATCACTCATCGGTGAAAATCATGAGCCTGAGACTCATATTATTCCTCTAGCCATTGAATCTGCTCTTAAAAATAAAGTTTTAAAAATTTTCGGTAGCGATTATTCCACTCCAGATGGAACTTGCTTAAGAGATTACATTCATGTAGCAGATCTTGCTGAAGCCCATGTTCTGGCTCTTAAGTATCTAAATACCTCAGACAAGAATTTTGATTATTTCAATCTTGGTAACGAAAAAGCATTTTCAGTTAAAGAAATCGTAAAAGCCGTAGAAGAAGTTTCTAATCTCAAAGTGAATGCAGAAATTTATCCTCGACGATCCGGTGATCCCGCAGTCTTAGTTTCTGATTCTACAAAAGCAAAAAATATTTTAAAATGGACCCCAGAAATAAAAGACATCAAAGAAATCATCAGAACCGCATACAACTGGCATAAAAAGAATCTTTAGCACAATCTTAAGCAACAGGCTCTGGCGGAATCGGATCTACGGCAGGCTGCACTTTCAAATCTTTAAACTGTTTAAAAATATAAAGACATCCAAAAGTTGCCACTAAAACCACGTAGCTTGTCCAATTGTAATGAAGTAACTTGCCATCCTCTGCTCTGACCACCATGAGTCCCGCAATAAAAGACGCAACACCTGATCCCAACTGCTGGAGAGCGGTATTGATACTCATAAAACCTCCACGAAAACGAGGTTCAATACATCCTGTTACCGCGGTCATTGCCGCAATCATACGAGAGCTTCCTATAACAAAGAAAGTAGTCGTGATAACCAATGCTACCCAAATGGGAACAGGAGGAAGATGAGTGAGTGCAAAAATCGGAATGAGCGCCATAAAAGCCAAAATTTTAAAAACATGGTAAGAAGAAGTTTTATCTACCCAACGTCCCACCAACTGAGAACTCACAATCGTAAAGGCTCCTCCACAAAAGTAAATGTACGAAAGCTCGGCATCGGTAAAACCAATGTTTGCGGACATGTAAGGACTGATAAACGGAATCACCGTAAAGTGAGCGAGCATAAGCATCGGAAATAGACTCAAAGCCCAAATGAGTTTTGGTCTTGCCCAAATGTAAGAATAGATTTCTGTCTTACTTCTTTTTTTACTGTCCATCTTCAGGTGAGCCTTCATCGGAGGCAAAGTTTTAAAAGCAAAAATAAAAACCACTGTGCCAATAGCCACTAAACTATAAAATGGCGCATGCCATGTCATATGGGCCGCAATGAAGAGACCCATCGGAACTCCAAGCACCGAAGCCGCCGAGAAGGATCCCATAATGACACCCATAGCTCTGCCTCGAAAATTGGGATGAATGATATCTCCTACGATAGACATGATTTGCGATCCCATCACGCCACCAAAGAAGCCTGTGAAAACTCTTGCTGCCAATAAAATTTCAAAAGAAGGAGAACTCGCGCACAACAAGGTACCCACTAAAAATCCAAGATAAATAAGTAAAAATGATTTTTTGCGATCATAATCGTCCACAAAAAACGAGCTAAAAATCGCCGAAACTCCCGCACTCAAAGAATAAGATGCTACCAAGAGACTGAACTGCACAGGCGTTATACCAAACATGCGGACAAGCTGCGGCTCGAGCGGCATCATGATCATAAAATCTACGATATTGGTGAATTGAGCACTCGCTAGCAACAACAGAATCTTCAGTTCGCGTTTAGACATATTTGCAATATACGCTTCTTGATCAGGCAGAGCAAATCTCTTTATTTTCTGTCGAATCTTTTAGCAAAGTCACAACGCTGACAAAGAGATTCAACAAGAGTTTTAGCAGCAAAACCTTTTCTCATTTGGCTTGCTTTATCGCCCATCAGAATTGTTTTTAAATCCGTTTCCAGGCAGTTACCTAGATTTATGGAAGCTTCTTTATCCAGGCAGCACGGAACAACGGTGCCGTCCGCATGAATCCCAATATGGTGAGTCAGCGCATGGCAAAAGCCCTTCTCTGATCTTATAGGCTGATTCATTGATGGCCATTCAAACCTAGAATCAAAGTTCACATACAGACGGTTTATAATTTTATAACCCTTAACCCTACGGATATCGATTTTCAAAGTAGCAAAATCAAAGCTGTATTTGTTTTCAATCATTTTTCTAATTAATGCATTCTTTGGAGAAAGACTCAAAGGATCAGCTAAATCCCAAATTCGATAGTTGATATAGATATCAGGCCGTTTTTCGAAAGCCATATCTACAAAGTTAAAAACCTTATCCATATAAGGTGTAACATCTTTTTCCTTATGATTGGCTTCAAAACTATGAATCGAAATATTCACTTGCCTAACAATTGGATTTAAAAGCAATTCCACTTTTTGATGATTAAGTAAAACTCCATTGGTAGTGAAATTCACTTTCACATCATGCTTCACACAGATGTCTAGAATTTCTTTCAAATGAGGGTGACCCAAAGGCTCACCCATAAGATGCAAACAAATTTCTTTGGTTTTTCCTTGGATTTGTGAAACAATTTTTTCAAAGCTTTCGATAGCCATGACCTTTTTGTCTCTTAATACTGGAGGACAGAAATCACACTGAAGATTACAAATATTGGAAATCTCCACGTAGATGCGATCAAATACGTGTGAAGTTACAAATTCCATGCAATCTTCTCCAACTGTTCCGTCTCTTGCGCCCAATAACTGTAACTTTGAAAGTCTGGAAATAATCTTGGAAAAGATGGATCTGTCCATCGCGCAGCAATCCATTTTGCGTAATGAATAATTCTTAAACCTCTTAAAGGCTCAAACAAATCAATTTGTGATTCATCAAAATCTCTAATCTCAGTATAACCAGACAAAATTTCATCAATCTCTTCATCCATTTGGTCCTGGCTGAGCAACATCCAAAAATCTTGAGCCTCGGGTCCATTGCACATATCATCGAAATCCACAAAAAAGAAACTCTTTCCATCATTCAACAAATTTCCTCGATGGCAATCTCCATGAATACGAATGAAATTTTCAGGCTCTAGATAATCTTCTAGATATTCGATAATTTGAATTGCGGCTTTTTCATAGCGGGGCCACATTTCCATGGCAACGGCATTTTTTAGAATCTTTAAACTCTGACGTCCATAAATATCGGCTGTCATCGAGGGCCTATATTTTGCTTTTTGCCGAGAGCCCACATTGTGGATCAACGCCAGCGTTCTTCCAATCTTTTGAAAATCTCCTGGCAAAAGTTCCTGCGGCATACGTCCATAAAATTTGGGAAATAAGCTAAAGTAAATGTCTTGATGAGAAAATACAGTCTGGGCTTTATCATTTTTGGGTGTGAACTCATAAGGAGCTACAACTTCGACACCTTCGTTTTTAAGATCAGCGAGGAATTGATGTTCATCCTTGATGGCATCCATGCTCCAACGACCCGGACGATAGAACTTAGCAATAAGCTTCTCACAGTTGAGGTCATTTTCTTCTAACCGAACCTCAAAAACCCTATTTTCGTAGGAGTTGAGCTGAGTAAATTCCCCCGTTGTGCTGAATCCAAGGGATTCGATACCTATCAAAACCTGATCTGGGGTGAGTTCGTAAAAATTTTTCGTCACGGGTTAACCTTATGCACAGATAAAATATATAAATCTATTAGAAAAACCGCACTCTATTTTTTTACTTTTAGCCATTAACCGCTCTTTCCCCCATAATTGTTACACTTTAGAGGGGTTCGGAAGAGAGATTCGGAAGAGGGGTATCGGGGGATGTTTCAGAGATTAACGCTAAAGTTCGTTTTAGCCATGTCAATTCTAGCAGGATTGAGCTTGGTTTTATTTGCCAATGCAGCTCTGGCTCAAGACTTTAAAATATTCAATCTTAAAAGTAATAAAAAGCAACTTCAAGTCGGCGAAGAATGGAGCCGTACGACTTTCGATGGAAAACTCACTTCCACGGAGGCTCTCAATAGCGCCATCAAAGCTACGGCTCGAGTAGATCTAAAAAATGAGCAAGGATCTGCGTTTTACCTGGGTAAATTCAACGGCGTACACCTCATGTTAACCAACTACCATGTCCTCTCGGAACAAGAAATTTGCCGTACAGGAAAAGTTTATTTTGCAAATATGCAAAAATCTTTCAGTTGTGGCCTGATCATTGATAAATTCCGTGATCTAGAAGCCACATTCTTTACCATTCGAGTTGATAAAAAAGATGAATATCGTTTTGAAAATATCGCTTTGAAATTTGATTTTGTTAATGAATACAAACCGGGACACAAACTTGTCACAGCGGGATACGGAATTGAGCGCAATAGCAACGGAAAGCTCACTTATGAAAACTCTCAAACTTGCGTTGTAGCGACCACCACCTACAAAACTATACTACTGACAGTGCAATCGGATGAAACATCCTACAATGCACGATCGTTTGTTCATGCGTGCGAAATTTCAAGTGGCGATTCTGGATCGGCGGTTATTAGTGAAAGCACCGGAAAAGTTGTAGGCCTCAATTGGGCAACTTCAACCTCTAAACCTATCACTCTCCTAAATAGTCTTAATGTCTATGAATGGATTGAAAAACAATCTAATCTTCTATGGAGTTACATGTCCTACGCTGTCCCTGGAGGAGAGATCATGAATGCCATCCGGGTTTCAAAGAATGTCACCCTCAATGAATTTGTAAACTCTCACTTCAACTCTCCATAATCTGGCCAACAATTTGCATTAATATTTGCTCTTAACTTACAAGATCCTTTCTAAGGAGATACATCTTCTAGAGAATGAATTTTCTTTAGGTCAATTTGTAATGGAGTCAATTTATGCGCCTTATTTATTTAATTTTAATCACATCTATTTTTTCGCTTCCTATCGCCAAGGCCGAAATTCCTTACGCTCAAAAAATCCTATTGAACGCAGAATATGATCGCGCGGAAAAAACTTTAGAGAGCCAAATTAGTGATATTAAAAAAATAAGAGAAAATATCAAAAAAGGCAAAAGCTCTTTCGATGAAGTCAGACACCTTACAGAATCTCTCTATGTCTACGCCCTAGAAAGTGTTTATCGCTATAAAAATAAATCCCAATTCAATCGCCTTGCTCACTTACTCAATAACAACAGCACCAGAGAAAGGTTTTATTACCCAGTAAATCAGAAAGGTGGATTCAGTGGAAAAAACATCCGTTACGTTGCCTGGAAAGATGAAGGTTGCATTAAACCAGTACAAAAAAATCAAATTCAAACGGGCGTTTTTATTGAGATAAGAAGTGGGTCATTCAAAAATCTAAATTTTTCAGGAACAGATCTTATTTTCACTGAAAAATATTTCGTTACTAACAACAAAGAGCAAATTTTAAAGAGCTATCCTCTTGCCTCATTTAAAACTAAAGACAAATCGCCTATTTCTTCTGTAATAGAGGATCTAAAAAACTTATCTAGCGATTTGGCAGAATACTACAATTGCAATTATGTTACACAGTTTGCAACTTTGGAAAAAGCAAACAAGCAACTCTACGCAAGATACTTGCACTTAGCAAAAATTCTCCATAAGACTCCTGTCAATTTCAATAAAGAGAAAAAAGAAAAAACCCTTGGCGAAGAACTCAATGAATTGACTTCTACAATACCAAAAACGGAAGCACCCAGTGCCGTGAGTACAGATGAGGATTTAAAAACTACGCCTTTATAAATATTTTATGAACAGCATCGAGTCTCTGCTTGTATTCTTCGCGTGAAATGTATTTTCCACCAAGAGACTCAAGAACGGGTGTGACCATCTGAATGTCCATCCAATCTAAACCAATACCCTGAAGCCTTTTGATCGCTTCGATTACGCAGAGTTTAGAAACATTACTTTCTAAACCAAACATACTCTCGCCGCTGAAGACTCCCGCGACAAGAACACCATAGAGACCTCCCACGAGTACCTCGTCGCCGTTCGAATTCTTTCTGTAACATTCTATGCAGAGAATATGACCTTCATCATAGAGATCTTTATAGGCCACTTGCATCTCGTCTGTGATCCAAGTTCCTTTTTGATTTTTTCTTGGAACGAGAGAACATTGCTCGATGACGTCGTTAAAGCGCGTATTCATCCTAAAAGTATAGAGATTTTTTTTGATGAGCTTCCCCAGTGATTGTGGAATATGTAGATCTTTAAAATCCAGCACACCACGCTCTTTAGGGAAAAACCAAAGTAATGGATATCCTTCATGAGGCCAAGGAAAGATTCCATGAATATAAGCATCGAGAAGTAAATCTCTTTCAAACTCTCCGCCAAAACAAAGGACTCCATCTTCCGAAGCCGTCATTGGATCCGGAAAACTAGTGATCTGAAAGTACTTTCTTAAATCTTCACTCATTACTAGCCTTACAATTGTCACAGATTCCACATTTCTTAATGTCTTCAAATCCAAAGTACTTGTAGATTTCAAGAGCGCGGCACTCTGAAGTTTTCACCCATTGAAGGAGTTTTAATAAATTCATTTGGCTATTTTTAAGTCTTTCAGAAATTCTCTTCTGATCTACGAGTTTTGCAGGAAGTTCTGCGATCACCTTAAGATCTTTATCTAAAATATCACCGGAGGTCACTTCCCAGCGATCAAAAAGATTAAGAGCTGTTTCTAATCTAAAATCTTTTCGATTGTAGAAATGGAGATTCTCTCGGATTGCATCTAAGCCCTCTTGATTTGCTTTCTCCGTATTCTGTTTAATGTATTGATAAACTCTAGAAATAAACTCTGCGTCTGGATGCGCCCACTTTAAAAATTCCATTTGAATCGTCACATCGTCTTCATCATAAAGCACGTGACACTCAGAAGGCTTTCCATCCCTCCCCGCACGACCCATTTCTTGATAAAGGGCTTCGATATTTGCCGGCAGCTCGAAGTGCATAACCGCTCTGATATTTTGTTTATCAATTCCCAAACCAAAAGCAGGTGTTGCCAAGATCAGATGATCGTCTTCGTCGCCAAGGTCAGACCGGATGAATTGCTTTTGCATCTTTTGGCGCAAACCTCTTGGAAGTTGTCCATGGTATTTGAGATGAGGAAATTTTTTATCGATTTTTTCTGAGCACTTTTCTAAAGTTGAGATCAGAGAAAAATAAACAATCTTTGGCCCTTTAATTCTCGAAGCCACTTCGATCAATCTTTGAATTTTTTGTTCTTCCCCATAAAGATCATCTACATTAAGACTTAAATTTTCTCTTTTGATGCCTGAATGGAAAGTTCGAACTTTGTCCTCATCCAAACCCACTTGCTTCAATATATCTTTTTGCACCTCAGGTGTTGCGGTTGCTGTGAGCATTAGAGTTGTTGGGTTTCCCATGAACTCGCGCATTTCCTTGATTCTGGTATAGTCCGGTCTAAAATCATGACCCCATTCTGAGATACAATGAGCTTCGTCTATGGCCAACAGATTCACCTGATTGGCCTTCAGAGCTTCTCTAAATTCCTCTTTACGAAAGCGCTCGGGAGCCACAAAAAGCAGTTCGTACTCTTGGTTTTTGAGTTTTTTATAACGCTTCTCTCTGTCTTCTTTTTTTAAAAGGGAGTGAATGTCTGCGACCTTAAAACCCCGCTCTTTGGCCTTAGCTGCTTGATCCTGCATTAGCGCAATCAGTGGAGATATCACCACCGTTAAACCTCCTAAAATCCTTGCAGGGATTTGAAAACAGAGGCTTTTCCCCATTCCTGTAGGCATAAGACAAAGGCTATCCTGCCCTGCTAAAACAGAATCAATAACGGCTTTTTGGTCTCCTCTAAAAATATCGTGACCGAACACTTCTTTAAGGATTTTTTGTGGCTCAATTTTAAGTGCCGTTTTTGTAGGCATTTCAAACCTCTTCTGACAACTTTCGCTGGAATTTTTCGCTTGTAAATCTCACTTCTTATGCTACTTTACCAATCTTTAAATTTACAGATATTTAAATATAAAAAACCTAATAACTGACACCAATTTGTTGGCAGTTTATTAAAACCATTATTAAAAAAACCATAAGGGTACAGGCAGGAGCACAATGGCAACAAATTTAGACTTAGTTCGTAACATCGGGATTTCAGCCCACATCGATTCTGGTAAGACTACTCTTACCGAGCGTATCTTGTATTACACAGGACGTATTCATCAAATCCATGAAGTTCGTGGAAAAGATGGAGTTGGCGCGACAATGGATTCTATGGATCTTGAAAGAGAAAAAGGGATCACGATTAAATCTGCTGCTACATACTGCCGCTGGAAAGAATACACAATCAACATCATCGATACTCCGGGACACGTTGACTTCACAGTTGAAGTGGAAAGATCTTTAAGAGTTCTAGATGGCGCTATTCTTGTTCTTTGTTCTGTATCTGGTGTTCAAGCTCAAACTTTGACCGTGGATAGACAGATGAAGCGTTACAAAGTTCCACGTATCGCATTTGTTAACAAATGTGACCGCGTTGGTGCTAACCCTAAAAGAGTTTGTGCGCAAATCAGAGAAAAATTAAAATTGAACGCTGCCATGATTCAAATCCCAATCGGATTAGAAGACGCTCACGTGGGTCAAGTGGACCTCGTGAAAATGGTTGCTTACTACTACGAAGGCGATAACGGCGAAACTGTTGTTGAAAAACCAATTCCAGCGGAATTACTTGAAGATGCAAAAGCAACTAGAGCTGAGCTTATCAGCGTAGTTGCAGACTTCGACGAAGGCGTTGGAGAGAAATTCTTGATGGAAGAAGAAGTTGGCGCTGCCGAACTTCAAGAAGCGATCAGAAAAGGTGCACTTGGATTGAAATTCGTTCCGGTAATGTTGGGTTCAGCTTACAAGAACAAAGGTATTCAAGCGTTACTTGATGGCGTTGGAAACTATCTTCCAAATCCAACTGAAATTGAAAACGTTGCTTTAAACATTGATAAGAAAGAAGAAAAAATCGTACTTGAATCTGTGGATGATAAGCCACTTGTAATGCTTGCGTTCAAACTTGAGAAATCTCCTTATGGACAATTAACGTTCATGAGAATTTACCAAGGGACGATCAAAAAAGGCGATATGATCTATAACGTTGTTGATGGTAAGAAAGTTAAAGTTCCACGCTTAGTGCGCATGCATTCTGACGACATGGAAGATATCGAATCAGCATCAGCTGGAGATATCATCGCAAGTTTCGGTATTGAGTGTGCATCAGGGGATACTTTCACTGACGGTCAATGGAACGTGACATTAGAGTCTATGTACATTGCTGATCCAGTTATCTCTTTAGCGATTGCACCGAAAGATAAAACTTCGACTACAAACTTCTCTAAAGCTTTGAACAAGTTCACTAAAGAAGATCCAACTTTCAGAGTTCATAGAGACGAAGAATCTGCGGAAACAATTATTTCTGGAATGGGAGAATTGCATCTAGAGATTTACGTTGAACGTATGAAGCGTGAATTTGATACGGAAGTTGTCGTTGGTAAACCACAAGTTGCGTTTAGAGAAACAGTTGCAAAGTCTGTTGATTTCGTAACAGTTCATAAAAAACAAACTGGTGGTGCTGGTCAGTACGCAAAAATCGGTGGAAGAATGGAACCGCTTCCAGCTGATCCAGAAGATCCAAAGAAAATTTACGAATTCTCTGATGACACTAAGGGTGGATCGATTCCTCGTGAATACGTTCCAGCTTGTGACAAGGGTTTCCAAGAACAGCTTAAAAAAGGTATGTTGACTGGCGCTCCTGTAATCGGCGTGAAGATGATCGTTAACGACGGTGGATTCCATCCAGTGGATTCATCAGAAATGGCTTTCAGAATTTGTGCGCAAGCTGCGATCAGAGAAGCTTACATGTCAGCTCAACCGACAATCTTAGAACCAATCATGAAAGTGGAAATCACTGTTCCTGAAGAATTCCAAGGTGCGGTCATGGGTCAAGTGAACCAACGTCGTGGTGTTATCATGGGTTCTGGTACAGAACATGCTGAAACTACGATTGAGTGTGAAGTTCCATTAACAGAAATGTTTGGTTACTCAACTGATCTTCGTTCTGCAACTCAAGGTAAAGGTCAATTCTCTATGGAATTTGCTAAGTACTCTCCAGTACCAAGAGCAATCCAAGAAGATATGATCAAGGAATACCAAAAGAAAAGAGCTGAAGAAAATAAGAAGTAATTCTTAAAAATTAATCTAGAAATTGATAAGAGGCTCGTAATTTACGAGCCTCTTTTTTTTGCACCCATGACGCTCATAAAAGAGAGCAGTTTTTTCAAATTAACATCTTCCTTCTAGACAAAGCTATAAGATTAATTAAACTTCTCTACGACAAGGTGGGGTATTATGAAATTCATTGCGATCTCAATTATTTTTTTATTTATTCAAACTTCCTATGCAAATCCAAAATTGCATAACAAGCCTATTAAACTAAGAATAGTTGGGGGAACCGAAGTAAAGCTTGAGGATCTAGAAGCTAAGTCTACGGTTTCACTTCGCCGCGAAAATGGTGGCTTAATTAACAACTGCACCGGAACTTTGATTCATAAGAGATTAGTTTTAACTGCAGCACATTGTGTGGCAAATCATACAACCGTGAATGTAGAAAATTTGTACGTTGGTTTTGGCTTAGCGAAACCAAGTTGGGTAGATTCTTCTGATTCGGAAGTAAAATTTGTTACCCTCGAGACAGGAAGAATTCACCCTGAATACACAACAAATGGAGTAGACATTGCCCTTATTAAACTGAGTCAAGACGCACCAAAAGGTTGGAAGCCAGTTGAAATTGAAAGTGATGCAAGTGTGCTCAAAAAAGGCACTGAAGTTATTCTTGCTGGCTACGGACTTCGCAGTTATAACCCTCTGCTAAACGCCGGAAGTCTCTATAAAGTTACAGTTAAAATTGCCGAAACAGAAAAAAATGCACCTTATCTTTTTAATTATGCTTTTTTTGGTGGAGGAGGATGCCAGGGAGACTCCGGAGGACCAGGGTACATTCAAGATGGCAATAAACTCAAGTTACTCGGAGTTATCTCTGGAGGAGATCGTGATTGCTTGGGCCGCGGCTTCTTATCTTCCGTACCTTATGTCGCAGAGTGGATTAGCAAAATGGCCGTCGAGCTTATTGAAGAAGGATCACTCTAAACTCAAAATAAAGAAAGCACATCCTAGAGCTTATTACTTACAGGGTAAGCTCTAAAAAATTATTTTTCTATTATTATATTGCAGGAAATTTCTACGCTTTTGTCCAAAGCATCTAGGGGTTGAGTATTTAAAGGAATTATTTTTTCACCTATGCTCAATGTAGTTCTTGTTGTTCTAAAACTAGAAGCAGTTTGTTCAAATTGAATGACATACTCGGTGTAAACACCTTTGCCGCCAGGAATCTCATCACCACTGTAACTTGCTTCAACAATTCGAGTGTCTGGCGTTGTCATAATTATTAAAACTTCTTTAGGACAAAGGATCAGTTTATTTGCAAAATCAATAGACTCTTTACTGAACTCTCCAGAGTGAGACGCCCACAAATTCACACCACAGAAAAAAATAACCAAGCCAAATAAAATTGTTTTCATAAAAAATACCACCCAATTATGATTTAATAAGTTGAACTCCTAGAGACAATGAGAAGCCTTGTATTCGCATAGGATGATTTAAACTTAAAAATTATCGACTGACAAACAAACTTTCAGTATGAATATGCCAATGTCACTCCCTCAATCCTTCTACAGACAAAGTACGAAAAAAGTCGCAAAAGAGCTTTTGGGCAAAAAGCTTGTACGCATTTACAAAGGCAAGCGCATCTCAGGGATCATCACGGAGACCGAGGCTTATTTGGGGATTAAGGACATGGCCTGCCACTCTTTTGGAGGGCGAATGACGGAGAGATTAAAGCCCATGTATCTCGATGGTGGGCATTCTTATGTTTATTTTATTTATGGAATGTACTTCTGTTTTAACGTCGTCACTAGAACTTCGAAACACCCTGAAGCGGTGCTAATTCGCGCGTTAGAGCCGCTTGAAAATATCGAACTTATGAAGTCCTTCAGGGGCAAAGATGACCTCAAACAACTCACTACTGGTCCAGGAAAACTCGCGCAGGCTTTAAATATAACCAAGGATTTGAACGGTCTTTCTCTCGCCGAAAACCAAATCTTCATTGAAGATCATTCTAAAATAAGCCCCTCTAAAATCGTTATGAAACCGCGTATAGGCATAGACTACGCTGGAGAAGCAAAAGATTGGCCACTCAGATACTATATAAAAGATAGTCAGTTTATTTCAAAAAAGTAGGCTCGTCTCGATCTGAGACTAGAATATTGTCCCATGACGATTCCCCTATGAAAATCCCTCTATATTTCACTCTTTCAATGTTAAAATAATAATATATTTAGAGAGATCAAAGGGAGATTTATGAACCTGCAATTTGAATATTTTGATTTTACACCACGTAAAGAATTCGAAGAAAAAGCCAACGAAGTTCTTAACGATTTAAAAGGTCAAATTCCATTCGATTGCGAATGCGAAGCTCGCTGCACTTATTTTGCTAATAAATTTTTCTTCCAAATTATTTTTAAAACAGACGATGTGATTTTGAGTGCTCAATCTATTCTCGATCCAAAGAGAGAAGACACCGCTCAAAGAGGCTGGCAAGTAAAAGCCATCGACAACATGTCCAATCTTCTTCGCGGCCAACTCAATAAATTCAGAGAACCACTTTCACAATTAAAAGCAGTTTAAAAAATCAGGTTAACAGACGCATTTTGAGACACCTTTAGGCACACCTTTAGATACATGGGTGTGTAGAAATCACCAAGTTTCTATCTCAATTTTATAGATGTTACCACATCTCACATTAGACCTAACGCCTTTTCCTAATTCTGCGATAATATACTTATACAACTGAACGTATTCTAACAAAGTATAGGAGGGGCCTCATGGAATTACACAACCTAAAGTTAAATAGAACAATAATCCCATTTTCGAAATTCAAAGTCGATGGGTTCACCCCTCGTGAAGAATTTCAAAAGAAAGCTTATTCGATTCTAGAAGATATCATTGGTAAAATGCCAAGTGATGCAACTTTTTCTGCGGAATGCAAAAAAAGATTCGGTAAGTACTATTTTAATATAACAGTGAATGGGAGCAATACACATTTTGAAGCCAGTACAACTGTGGATCCTTCGGAAGAAGATTCTAAAGATCGTAATTGGCTGAACAAGGCGATTGAGGGACTTCATAACTCTATGAACATCCAAATCGATGACTGGTTACAGTCACGACGCCTCACCTAATATTATTATTAGGATGCTAGGACTCAATGGCCTGAAGACATCACTTTCATTAGTGATGTAATGAGGAGTGCATTTGTGAGACAAGCTTATTTTTCAGAGACGATATAAGCAATCCATGAATCGCACTCCTCTCCTATTTCTGAAGGAGAGAATTCGCCATTGCCTTCGCCCTTTGAGTCGTTACCTTCCCAATATACCGTGCTTTTTTTAAAACCCACTTCACTCAATAAATCTGTCAGCTCCGCAATGGTCCACATTCTCCAGTCATAGTAAAATACTTTTTCAATTTTCGGCTGACCCTTGAGTTTGTAGTGAATAAAAAATTCGGCTTCGTTCTTTACAGGGTTGTAGTTTATTTGGTCCCAAAAATAAGAGAAATCTTTGAATGGAGTTTCTTCTTCAATAGCTGCCTGACACTGTCCACCACCAAAACAGTCAATAATAAGAATTCCGTTCTTATTTAAAGTTCTCAGGCAATTTTCAAAATATTTTTTTAGCAGCTCTCTTTTCTTAAATAGAAAATATGAAAAATTAAGGGCAGCTATGATATCTGTAGGAGGGAGTTTTTTGTCTAAAACATTTTTATTCAAAACTTCGGTACGAGACTGCTGATCAGATGTGAGTTTTGGAAGGTAGTTTTTGAGACCATACTCAATAGGTTCTTTATCCAAATCCACACCTACTGCGGTAAAAGTCTTATCTAACCTTACCCATTCACAACATATAGAAAAAGTTCCGCAAAAGTCTTCTCTCAGAGATTTTGGATTTTTCTTTTTTATTTCCTTATAAGTTTTTAAAAAAAATTCCGCATCGTTTTTCGGATTTTGTACCGATTCGATGTAGTAGTGGTATTTATCAAATCCCTTGGGAACGTCTTTAGCTTTATTATCAGCTGCTTTGCTCATGATGCCTTACTTGTGTTTTACTATTGTTAAGGAATGTCGTTTAAAACTTCGTTAATCGCCTCGATAATATCATGCTTATGCGGAACAGAAGCCTCCTCAAGATTTGGATGGAGCCCAATTCCTGGAAGATTTTTTCCTGCATGAACTTTTGGCCTTGCATAGAGATCATAGAACAATTCCTGTGAAGCTCTATAAGCCAAATGCTCACCAAAGTTTGTGACTTCAGTGTCTTCGTTTACAAAAATGACTCTTTTTGTTTTCAAAATCGAATTTTTAATTGTTTGCCAGTCATAAGGATAAATCGATCTTAAATCAATCACTTCTAAAGACTTACCTTGCTCTTGCATTTCGATGGCAATCTCTTCGCAAATCAAAAGTGGTCTTCCGTAACTTACCACTGTGAGATCCGTTCCTTCTTTGACGATTTTCGCTTTCCCGATTTCAATTTTATGATGTTTGAGATCTGGCCATTTTGCTTTCCACTTTGTACGGTCTCCGAGTGGCGCATCGATCATGGCCTTCAATTCTGTTTCGCTCTCTGGTTCACCCGGAATTAATTCTTTCCCCTTAACTCTTAAAAGAGCTTTTGGTTTTAAGAACATCACCGGATTTGGATCTTCAATTGCGGCTAACAATAATCCGTAGGCATCCAGTGGTGTTGACGGCATTACAATTTTCCAACCTGGAAGTCTTGAGGCCCAGGCATCAAAGCTATGACTGTGGTAGAGCGATCCTCTGATACCTGCTCCCGTTGGAGTCATCAAAACCAACGGTAAAGTGACTTTGCCATTGGAGGCCCAATTCATATTTCCAACTAATTTTAAAAGATCGATAGTATTAAAGATGTAATCAACGAATTGAATCTCAGCCACACATCTTTCGCCAGTCATTGCGATTCCAGTCGCCATACCAACGATTCCTCTTTCATCCAGAGGTGTATTCCAAGTTGTTTTCAAGCCTTGAGTTGCCGTGAAAACTCCACCGAGAGGCATCCCCACATCTTGCCCAAAGATATCTTTCACTTCGAGATTTGTTTCAGCATAGTGAAGAGCCATTCTGATTGCTTGAGCCATATTTGCCATTAGAATTTTCTCCAATCCGCATTTTCGTTATTTACGAAAACATGATCCCAGATGGTATCGGCGCTTGGACCAACTTCAAGTCTCACGATTTCTAAATCACGCTTTGATTCTTCATCGTAGTCAAAATACATTTTTTTGATTTGCGCTTCAGTGATTAAGCCGTGCTTTAGAAGTTTGGCTTCTGTGATTTTTAATGGATCTTCTTCGTTGCTCACATAGCTTGCGCCCGAAGCTGAAGAATGTCCGTAAAGACGAGATACAAAGATCTCTACCAATGCGGGTTTTCTTTCTTTTCTAACATAGTCCATTTCTTCTTTGAGTCGGATGTAAGCTTCTTCCGGATCATTTCCGTAAATTGTTGAAGAACGAATTCCAAAAGCTCTTCCTCGATCACAGATGTTTTTTTCTCCGTGCTGAGAATCGTAGTTTGTTGAAATTCCCCACTTGTTGTTTTGCACAGTCATAAGCATTGGAAGCTCTCGACCTGGACGCGATGACCATACAAGTGCGGATGCAAAATCACCTTCTGCCGTTCCAGCATCACCGCCAGAAACCACTGTAATGCTCTTCGTATTACTTCTTTTTTGAACCCAAGCCGTACCGAGTGCTTGAGAGTACTGAACTTCAATGGGCGAGGTAATGGGCGCAATATTCCATTGCGGATAGCAGTAGTGACCAGAGAAATTTCTTCCACCCGTTGATGGATCTGTAGCTCTGTTCATGATGAGTCGGATCGAATCAATCATCGGCATGCCCATGGCAATCAATGTTGGCGTTGCTCTATAGTGCAAATGAAACCAATCGTGCTTGATACCTTGGCCTTTATTCGCCAAAAGCCCGAGGGGAACACCCATCGCTTCTTCCCCAGGTCCACCAATCCAAAAGAATGCCTCACCCATTTTATAAATACGAATGAGTCGCTCTTCTAAGATGCGAGTTTTAACCATTAAATTATGTATATTGAGAAGAAGCTCCTTAGGTAGTAAGAGCTTCTCATTCATCGCTTTTTTGCCCATACGCTAGAACATAAAGGTGAGCCGCACCTTTTGTAAAGTTTTGCGTCATTCTAACGCAAAAATTTATAAAAGGTGCGGCTCACCTTTTTTCGGCTCACTATTTTTTCAATTGGTGTTGGCTTCTTGGCTGCCTTTTTTCTGAGCAACAACGCCTTGAGGACCTACTAGTTGCAGATAGTCTGTCACGATACTTACTGATTCTGTAATGTCTGGGCGTTTTAAATATTCTTCAAGACGCTTTTTTGCATCAGCTTTCTTAGATTTTTTCTCTTTTTCTTCAGCTTTCTTTTCTTTGTCATTTAGGATTTCTGACAGAGTTACAAGCTTACCTTTCTTCTGAAGCTTTGCTAATTCTTCTGAGATTTTTTTGAACTCAGCATTCTTACCAACACGTTCTTCAGATTTTTTCTTCAACTCAGTAACAACTTTAGCATCCACTTTTGCCCAAGCACCTTCGCCTTTTTCAACGTAAGCGTCTTCAGAAGTGAATTGCGGAATTGCTTTTGGAGAAAGTGAATAATCTAAACTCTTCTCACCAATTTCATCTAAAGCGAAAGCACTTGGTAAAGTGATATCGCCATCCACACCACCATGCTGCGTAGATTTACCACCTGGAACGAAGAACATTCCAACTGTTACTTTATAAGCGCCTAAGTTTTTAGGAAGCGGAAGAACCGTTTGCACTGAACCTTTACCGAAAGTGTGATCGCCACCAACTATAACCGCTCTACCGTAATCTTTTAGTGCTCCAGCTAAAATCTCAGAAGCCGAAGCGCTCAATCTGCTAGTTAAAACCACAAGCGGACCGGAGTAATTCACTTCAGGATCTTGATCTGCGAGAACTTCAATTGTCGAAGATTTAGCGCCTTGAGTTTTTACGATGTTACCAGTCTTAATAAATAAACCGGTTAACTTCACTGCGTCCTCTAAAGATCCGCCGCCATTTTGAGAAAGGTCAAGAACAAGTCCGTCGATCTTTTCTTTTTGAGCTTCTTTTAAAAGTCTCTTCATATCTCTGTAGCAAGACCTGCCATTTGCATTCTTAGAATCATAGTAGAACGATGGAAGATTCAAGATACCAATTTTATATTTCTTTCCATTCACTTCTTTTGTTTGGTAAGAGATTTGAGCAGCTTCGTCTTCAAGATTGATTTTTGATCTTGTAAGAGTCACTTTCATGCTCTTCATTCCATCAGCTGTTTTTCTTAACACTGAAAGCGTAACCGTTGTTCCTTTTTTACCACGAATAAGTTTAACAACGTCTTTGAGTGGCATATCAACAACAGGCTCCATCTTCTCGCCTTTACCTTGGCCAACCGCAATGATTTTGTCTTGGCTTTCAAGTTCGGCTGAAGCAGCTGCTGCACCACCAGGGATCAATTGCTCGATCACGGTATATCCATCTTGCGATGAAAGTGTCGCGCCAATACCTTCTAAAGAAAGATTCATATGGATATTGAAATCCTCTAAATCATCCGCAGACAAGTAGCTAGAGTGTGGATCCATAGATCTTGCAAAAGAATCTAAAAGCGAAGCATATGTATCTGCATCCGCTTGCTCTCTTAATTTCTTAGAAGTTCTATCGTATCTTCTTTCGACCCAACCCTTTGCCTCATCTTCTTTCATGTCTGTAGAAACAAAATTTGCAACTTGGAATTGAATGTATCTTTTTTGAAAGTCTTCCAATTCAGTTTTATTTTTTGGATATTCTCTTTTTTGAGCATCCATTTGAAGAGTCATCTTATGATCCAATTTAAATTCTTTTCCTAAATATTTTTTCGCGAAGTCACTGCTCTCTGCCACTCTTTGCGTGTAGAGAATTTGAACTTTATCAAGAGGTGAGCAATCTTGCTTTGCAAGCCACTTCTCCATGCCACCCAAATCTTTTTTCATCTTGTCTACATCACTAGCTAATAAATAACCTTTAAGTGGATCTAATGATTTGATGTATTGATCAATTGTTCTATCTTCAACTTCTTTAGTGAATTGATTGTAGAGCATGTGCTGTCTGAGCATCGCACCCATAATCAAGTAGATATATCTGCAAGATAAATCACTCTTAGAAATTTTCTTTGTTACGACTTCTGAAGAAACAGGAGTTTTGATTAAGTCCTTCGACTTTTCCATTGATTTTTCTGCTGGATGATTCGGATCCACTTTTTGTGCGACATCAGCTTTCCGAGCTTCATTCTGCTTAGCGTTTTGAGCATTTACAATTCCTGTAGTCGAGAGAACACTAACGATGAGAACTATTAACCACAACTTTGCGAATTTCATTTAGACTCCTATTTATATCCTTGGTGTCGGATACCCTTCACACCTAAAGATTACCAGCAAGAATTGCCAGCAGCTTCGATTACCCAATATTCATCGGCATACGATTAGATAAGTATATGATTTTGGAGTTAAAAATGTAACTAAAGAACAAAATTTTAATATTTTTTTATCTAAACATCTTGGTCAGAATTGAGTATTCAATATAACGCATGTGCGACACCCAAAAGTGCAGGGCACTTTTGGGTAGGTGGTACTGCGTTATTTTCTATCCGGGCTGACTTAGGTCGAGTTGAAGTTGAGATTGGGTGAGGGTATGTCTCTCTGTGTGATTCAAGAACACTTCTTCTTTTACGTAATCAGATTCATGGGTGTGAATCACAAAGAAAGAATTGTCTGGGTATTTATGCTTCAAAATAAGCATCGCTTTGTAAATCAACTCTAAGTTCTTTGGATCATCATCAGACATACCAAATCTATGATGAGGATTTATGCCATAGGTCTTCATTGCCATCTCGACAGATTCAATCACCGCTCGCAGTTTTAATTCTGCCGTCGACATCATCTTGCCGCCAGTAAGTTGATTTTGAGTTTCTGGATGGCTCACTGGATAGAGACTGAGATAATTAGGTTCAAATGGCAAATGACCGTCTCTCACAAAAAGTTTAATTCCTTCTTTGATAGTTTCCGGAGCATGACCTCTTGCTGTAATCAGCGACATGGGTCTTTGATTAAAAGCTGCATGATAGAAGCACTGCCACGATGGACCTTTCCAATCAAACTCAGGTTTTGCAATTGCTGTTTGCAAGTCCTCACAGAACGACCGTAAGTTCACAGGCTTATCTTCATCTCTAAATCTTCTGAAGGAACCCAAAGTGTCCGTTGGATCAATGATGTAGTCTTTGTAGATACCAGATTTTCCGATTTCAGATAGATGTTTAGCAAAGTCACCCGATGATAATGCAATTTCAGCATTTGTCTTTTTATGGAAAACATAAATGGGAGTTCCTAGAAAGAAAACGTTGTCATCGAGATCGAAAAAATAAAAGCTTCGACCACCTTTTTCAAAGTTGCGGTCCGGCTCTTGGGCGCGTGTGATCCCGAGCTCAAGTTGGCTCTTTCTCTGGGCTTTTTTCTGTGCTTCTCTAAAGTTATAATCGTTTGAATTAGTCATATGCGTGTTGCGTCATAATACGGAAATCCCTTGGGAATATCAAGGTTTAAATGAATTGAGGAGGGAAATTAAGATGAACGGTCGAAAGCATTTGAGGAGACGGAATTAAACTAAAAGCAGTTTATACTCTCGCGGCCGAGCATAAATCATTTAAATTACTGAGCTTTATCGGCCTTGAGGTCGACCGTTCATCTTAATTTCCCTCCTCAATTCACTTTCGGCTGTTCATTTTTCAAACTCTCTTCTGCGTTTTAGTCTTTGAGGTCATCTTCTTTTTAGCGACCACCGGAGCTTTAGAGGCCTTTGCCTTCTTCGAAGCACCCTTAGCAATCACCTTTGTTACCTGCAAATCCACCTTATTGATCGGAGATTTTTTACTAGAAATCTTTTTCGCTTTCTTACCTTTGCCAGCTGACTTTGAGCCGCCTTCAGATTCTCCAAGCAGTTCAATGGCTTTTTCCATCGTAAAGTCTTCTGGTTTTTGTCCCTCAGGAAGCGAAACATTCTTCTTGCCCCACTTAATGTATGGACCATATTTTCCCGTCATGATTTGCAGCTTATCACCATCATGTTCACCGAGTTCTTTGATTACGGATGAACCTCTACCGCCTCTGCCTTTTTTCGGTTGCGCTAACATTTCGAGAGCTTTATTTAAATCCACCGCAAAGAAATCTTCTGTCTTAGGAATAGATCTGTAATCACCATCGCAAACGATGTAAGGACCAAATCTTCCGATACCAAGCTTGATGTCTTTTTGAGACTCCGTATGTTGCCCCAAAGTTTTTGGAAGACTTAAGAACAACAAGGCTTTCTCCATATCCACAGTGTCCATTGGGATGTGCGGAGGAATAGAAGTTCTCTTTGGTTTTTTCTCTGGATCTTTATTGTCTTCATTGTCACCAAGTTGTACGTAAGGACCATATCTTCCTGTGAGGACATAAATTGGTAATCCAGTTTTAGGATCTTTACCTAGAGAATCTGCCCCATTGATTTTTTGATCAATCAACTCATTTGCAAATGCTTCCGTGATTTCAGATGGAGGTCGGCTTTCTGGAAGAGAAGCACACTGTTCTTCTTTTCCATTCTTGCGGCAAACGTATGCTCCATATCTACCAACTCTAAAGCTCAACATCTCTAGACCTTGAACGTTCATTGAGCGAGCTTCATCGGCATCGATGATCTTTTCTTGTTTTTCAACCATGCTTCTCAAACCTGTTTTACCCATGTAAATGGATTTCAGGTAAGTCACCCAGTCTAAATTTCCTTCTGCAATCTCATCGAGATTTTCTTCCATCCCTGCCGTGAACTTTAGGTCCACGTATTCTGGAAAATAGTTAGAAAGAAGTTTTGAAACAATAAGTGCCGTAAATGTTGGAATTAAAGTGTTACCCTGACGAGACACATAACCGCGATCCACAATCGTGCTAATGGTAGAAGCATATGTTGATGGTCTTCCGATACCTTCTTTTTCTAGAACCTGAATCAATCCCGCTTCCGTAAATCTTGATGGCGGCTTTGTTTCGTGTTCTGTTTTTTTAGAAGAAACGATATCAATCATCTCCCCTGCTTTTAAAACTGGTAATGTTTCTTCTTCTTGATTTTGATCATCCGTCGCTTCTTCGTAAACTTTTAGGAAGCCTTGAAATTCAATCACCGTCCCAGAAGATGAGAAAATGCTTTTCTCGTGTGAAAGTTTAATTTGAACTTGTCTCTGTTGAGAATTCGCCATTTGACAAGCGAGCGTTCTTTTCCATATCAAATCGTAAAGCTTGTATGCATCCCCAGATAATCCACTCTCATCGGGATCAACGAACTTGCTACCTGAAGGTCTAATTGCTTCATGGGCTTCTTGAGCGCCTTTTACTTTTTTGCCTTTGAAAGTTCTAACTTCTTTGGACAAGAATTTATCGCCATAAAGTTTTTTAACGCTATCGCGAGCAGCCTTGATTGCTTGCTCCGAAAGATTTACGGAATCAGTTCTCATGTAAGTGATGAAACCTTTTTCATAAAGCTCTTGTGCTGTTCTCATTGTCTGTCTTGATGGCCAGCCGAATTTTCTCGAAGCATCCTGTTGAAGTGAAGACGTAATGAACGGAGCGTACGGTTCACGGCTGATTGGTCTTTCATCGACGCTTTCAACTTTTAATTTTTTGCCTTTAAGGCCATCAACGATTTTTTGTGCGGTCTTATCATCCAGGACTAAAATTTGAGATTGTTTGTCTTTTGGAACTTCGCCCGTTTCTTGATCAAAGTCTTTTCCCGTAGCAATTCTTTTCCCGTCGAATTGTGACAACTTTGAGGTAAAATTTTGTTTCGCTTTCTCAAGTTCGTTCTCGACTCCACAGTAAAGAGCTTTTTTGAATTTGAATCTTGAAAGTTCTCTTTCCGAAACCAGCCTCAATGCCACCGATTGAACACGGCCCGCAGACAATCCGTAAGCTACTTTTTTCCAGATGAGTGGGGATAGAGAAAAGCCCACCAAACGATCTAGAATTCTACGCGCCTCTTGAGCACGAACTAAGTTGTCATCAATCTTTCTGGTGTTCTTAAGTGAAGCTTGAATGGCCTCCTCTGTGATCTCGTGGAACACCATGCGCTTTACGGGAATTTTTGGTTTTAGCACTTCTAACAAGTGCCAAGAAATACTTTCTCCCTCCCTGTCTTCGTCGGTTGCGAGATAGAGCTCTTGAGCCTGTTCCATTTTGTCTTTGAGTGTACTTACAATTTTTTTCTTGTCATTGGGAATGCAATAGAGCGGCTCGAATTCATTTTCAACATCGACACCGAGTCTTGCCCATTTTTGTTTTTTATATTTTTCAGGAACGTCTTTTGCGGTCTTCGGAAGATCTCGAATATGCCCCATACAAGATTCAACAATATAGTCTTTACCCAAAAACTTTTTGATGGTTTTTGCTTTGGTTGGAGACTCCACAATCACTAATTTTTTTCCGCCAGCTACAACTTTTGCCATTTTTCCTCAAGCGCGTTTTCTCTTATATATAAGGGGTCATTGACAATGACTTCCCTTTTTAAAAAATGAGGGCCACGGCGTATTTTAGCAAGTAGAAATTTTGTTGGTGCGCATTAAAATCTAGATTCTTCGAATGTTTCTAAGTCTTTAAGAATGGTCTCGGTCACCCTCTCAAAGCGCCGAGTTATGGGATTTATTTTTTCGCGACGATAAATAATCTTCAAAACTGTATGCCCAGTTGCTGCATCTTTGTGCATAAACGTTTGCGGAAAACTCATCGAATGCTTCAAATTCACACGAATTAAATTTCCTTCACTGCGATCAAAATTCCAAATTTCAATTTCATTATGTTTCGGAATGATCCATGAATGACCTTCCAAACTAAAAAATCCTTTTAGTATTTCGTTTGAATCGTAAGTGTATTCAGTTTCATTTTTTTTATGTACAATTCTTAGAGAATGCGAGTCTTCACTTAAGAAAGCTTCGTAATTTCTTGTAGGACTTAAAGTTCCAACCACTACGTCTTCACGAAAGAGACTCGAGCATACCGGAGTCATAGCTGCTGCTATCACACTGAGTGAAAGGAAAAATGTTAGAGTCACAAGAAAGATCTTCATTAAGCCAAGTAATTGCAAACCTTAAGCCTTTCTCCAAACCTTTTTAAAGGTCACACACTCCAAATAACTCTACTTGGAAGGTCCTAAGCTGAATAATCCTTTTACATCCAGAGCCCTTTTACGTAAACTTAAACCTATGCAATCACTTGAGCAATTCACTAAATCAGAGACCCAAATTCAGTATGTTTTTTGTGATATTGACGACACCATCACTGAGCACGGAAAACTTCCCGCAAACTCCTACAAAGCCCTTTGGGATTTAAAAGAAAAAGGCATTCACGTAATTCCGGTCACTGGTCGACCTGCCGGATGGTGCGAGATGATCGCGAGATTTTGGCCCGTGAGTGGCGTGATTGGGGAAAATGGTGCGCTTTATTACCGTTATGTGGGCGGAAAAATGAAACGCCACTACATGCTAAAAGAAAAAGACATTCAAAAAAATCGAAAAAAATTGGATAAACTTTCCAAAGAAATACTTAAAAAAGTAAAAGGCTCTGCTATTTCCTCTGATCAATTTTGTAGAATTTTTGATTTAGCCGTGGATTTTTGTGAAGATGTAAAACCTCTGCCCAAAAAGAAAGTAGATCAAATCGTGGAAATTTTTGAGAAACACAAAGCTCAAGCCAAAGTATCTAGTATTCATGTTAACGGATGGTTCGGAAAGTACGACAAACTTTCTATGTGCAAAGTTTTTATGAAAAAAGAATTCAAATTCGATATCTTAAAACAAAATAAGCTCTGCGCTTTTATAGGCGATTCTCCAAATGATGAACCGATGTTCCATTTTTTTGTGAATAGCTTTGCTGTCCATAACATTACAAATTTTCTTGATAGCCTAAAACATAAACCGGCTTTTGTGACCCCTTCAAATGGGGCAAGTGGATTCGTAGAATTCGCTGAAAAGATCTTGAGCTAGCTTATCTCCAAAAATCTTTAACTTCATACATAAGCCTTATTAATAAGTGATTTCCTTTGGTTTTAGCGCGATAAGAACCATTCCTGTTAAAACCAAAACTCCTCCTGCGATTTGAACCAAACCCATTCGCTCTCCCAAAAATAAAGATGCGACAATCACACCAAATATAGGTTCTGTCGTGCTTAAGATCGAAGCTTCCGATGAATTTACTTTTTGAAGTCCCGCAAGGAACAATGTGAGAGGAATTAAAGAACAAACAATTGCCATTCCCACAATCAAACCAAAATTATTTGTAATGACCTCAATGGGACGATCCAAATTTCTAAAGTTCAGAATACAAAGTGTTAAGCCTGCTCCCAACTGCACATAAAAACTTGAACCCATAAAGCTTACGTTTTCTAAAAATTTTCTAGATACTAAAATATAAATGGAATAGAAAAATGCGGAAGCCAATCCGTAAATTAAAAATACCGCGCCACTCACCGCCCATTCACCCCACACCAAACCTACAAGACCAACTGAGGATAAAACCAAGGCAATAAAACCCTTTATACCAATGTGCTCTTTAAAGACCAACCTTGCACCAATAGCCACCATCACAGGATAGGTGTACAAAAGTAAAACTGTAAGAGATGCCGAGATCCCTTGAAGTGCTAAAAAATAACAACTAGAGAAAACAGCGTAACCTAAAATCCCTAACAGCATTGAGATCAAAGAGCTTTTCCAAGACATTTTGAAAGCTTTTCTCTGAAAGAGAGCCAAAAAAATTCCAAGTAAAATCGCGGAAGTTAAAAATCTCAAACCGAGGAGCTCTCCCGGTAAAATATTATTCTGATAAGCAGTTTTTCCAAATAATCCCAGGAAGCCAAAGAATGCTCCAGAAAGAATAATCTGTGTAAAACCGATATGCTTTTGACTCATATCGAATAGGATAAAGCTTTTTTGTGTAGACTCAAACAAATTCCCTGTTTGATATTGACGGAAGTTTAAGCACTATCTTACTTAAGACTTGAACCGTAACCGAACTAACCTTTAGGAGTTCATATGTCGAAATATATTTTAACACTCATCGGAGTATCTTTACTTTCTCTTTCCGCAAATGCTTCGTTAATTGTAAATTGTAAAACGAAACAAGATAACGTATCTGCGCAACTTCAATTTGAAGGTTCTTCTGTTTACATCCAAGTAGCAAAGAACAAAGCTCTCACTCACACCACTCAAGGCATAGCAATCTTTAATCAAAAATGGAATAGCATCACTGCAGACGGAACATCTCAAACTTCAGATGAATTAAAAGGAGTAAAAATCTACTTTGAATCTTCAAGACACCAAAATATCTCTGCATCCATTCGTCCATACGGATCGACTTCAGAAATATTATACCCAGGAACTGAGGGTATCATCGTAGTCGGTATGACTTGTGATCAACCCTACTCTGCCATTTACAGCGAAGTGATAAACTGATTGTTCCAAAAGAAAAGGCTTTGAAATTCATTCAAAGCCTTTCTAACAAAAAATCAAAAAATTAACGAAGGCACCAGAATTTCGCGCTTCCTTTGATTGAGCAAGGTGCCTTTGTAGCGCTATTCACTGACCACTTTGATTTTTGATAAATACTACCACCGCAATAGTTGTACGCATAACTTCTAGATGCTTGTTGTGCAGTTTTAAGAGCGTCTTCATAATTTACGTTTTCGCATGAAGCCTCACCCGGAGCTGAAAAAGTACGACATCCTTCAACACAATTATTATGAGGATTGCAAGAGTTTACAGGACACAGTTCCCCTGCAGATGCCATAGTTGATAAGAAACATGTAACCAATAATATTTTTAGTATTTTCATTTAGATTCCCCCTTAATCTGAACAGTAATTCAGCTTTTAATATTCAGTCACTGAAAAATTAATAAAATAGGTACCAGATTCCTTTTTGTCCATTTGCGCGTCAAAAAATTCACCTTTCGACGTCGGTCGTATGGAAATAAGCAAGATCATCCCCATAAAATATGGCGTGCTGTACCTCTTCGATGTACAAAGCAATACCAGGAGTATGTCGGGGTATTTCCTTCTCAAAAACGTGGAACATGTCCAACATTTATACAATTGAGTTATTTTTTCCATCTTGAAATTTAATCGATTTTTTTATGCTACATTGCTCACTCACTTTTAAATTAACCTACCTTAAGGAGACTTATGAAGAAATTAATCGTATTAGCTGCAATGTCTATTTCGGCAAACGCATTTGCGAGTGCCGATGCTTACTATACTGACTGTAAAAAAAATGAGTCAGATAAAGAATGCGTACAAAGAATCGTAAAAGAAAGCGATGTTATGACTCAAAATTTTTACACAGGCAAAGAGTCTGAACGTCCTATGATATATAATGCAATTTATGGTAAGGCTAACATAACTCTTATTCAGGAAGCTGGCGAAGGCGGAACTGTTTTTACAAGCTATCTCTTAGTTTATAAAGTTTCTGGCACAGAACTCAGTGGGCTAAAGGCTGCTGCATTTTCTGTTACTTTAGAGAAATCACTAGAGGATACAGGTAAAAAACCTAAAGTAGTTGGTAGATCAATTCTTTCTTCTAGCATCAAAATCTTAACTGGAGCCACAGAAGAATAATATTAGAAATAAAATAACTAATTAACAGAATACACGCCCTGAATACAAAAGCTCTGATCATGCGATCAGAGCTTTTTTTATTTTTAAATTATTTTTTGATTTTTAAATCTGTCAAAGCCGCAAAAGGATTATTGAAGGTTGGCTTTGGTGGCGGCTTAGGACGATCAAACTGCGGTCTACCACCCTGTTGCCCTCCTCTAGCCTGCGGTGGACGTCTGTCGTCTTGAGCTTGTCTTTGCGGAGGTCTTCCACCTTGCGGACGATCATCACGTCTCGGGCGATCACCTTGCGGTCTCGCCTGATCGTTTCTCGGCCGGTCATTTCTTGCCGACCCATCTCTTTGCGGGCGAACTTGAGCCGCCCTTTGAGGACGTTCCGTCAATTTCATCGTTAAGAAGATTTGGTTTTTCTCTAGATCTACCTTTAAAATTTTCACTTCGACTTGATCGCCTGGGCTTACAACTTTTCTAGGATCATCCACGAATTCATGAGTGAGTTCAGAAATATGAACCAGACCATCTTGGTGAACGCCGATATCAACAAAAGCTCCAAAGTTCGTAACGTTAGTCACTAATCCTGGACAGATCATTTCTTCTTTTAAATCTTTCACTTCAAAAATATCATCTCTATATGAAAACACCTTAAAGATATTTCTAGGATCTCTTCCTGGCTTCTCAAGCTCCTTAATCATGTCGTTGAATGTGAACTCTCCAACAAGCTCCGCCCATTTAGTTCTGAGTTCTACAAGTTTCTTTGCACCCTCACCAATCAAGCCAGAAACTGTTAAATTCAATTCCTTAGCCATATCACGAAGAGCAGAATATCTTTCTGGATGAATCCCTGTTTGATCCAAAACATTTGGACCATTCATCACTCTCAAGAATCCTGCGGATTGTTCAAAAGCTTTGGTAGAGAATTGTGGAACTTTTAAAAGCTCAGAGCGGTCTTTGAAAAGGCCATTCTTACCACGGTATTCAACAATGTTTTTCGCAGTCGCAGGCCCAATACCTGAAATGAATTGAAGTAAATATGAAGAAGCTGTGTTGAGATCAATCCCCACGTTGTTCACGCAAGACTCTACAACACCTGTTAAGCTCTTCTCAAGTTTTGTCGGAGTAATATCATGTTGGTATTGACCCACGCCGATGCTTTTAGGATCAATTTTTACAAGCTCAGACAATGGATCTTGAAGGCGTCTTGCAATCGAGATTGCTCCGCGAATTGTTAAATCTAATTCTGGAAACTCTTCTCTCGCTACATCTGATGCAGAGTAAACTGATGCACCTGATTCGTTCACCATAATGATGGGGACATCTTTTTCTAGTTTCTTTAAAACTTTTCTAATGAAAATTTCTGTTTCTCTTCCCGCCGTTCCATTTCCCACGGCAATGGCTTCTACCTTTACGTGACCAAGTAATTCTTTGAATAATTTCTCTGCGTTGGCTTCAGCATTTGAACCCAGGATATCCATGATTGTATGAGAAATGTATTTTCCTGTATGATCTACTAGGGCAACTTTAGACCCGCTCTTTAATCCTGGATCTACTCCAAGAACACATTTTGGACCAAATGGACTTGCAAGTAAGATCTTTCTTACGTTTTCTGCAAATACATCCGTTGCATGAAGATCAGCCGTATCCTTTAATTTTTTATGAATTTCATTTCCGATTGATGGCATCACGTGAAGATCTAGAGCGTTCTTTGCCATGTCTTCAAGGAAAGGACGAGCTTGGTTGTTTGTGGTCACAGAAAAATCTACGAATCTTTTTAAGATCAATTCTGTTTCGCCTTCGATGTTAAGAGTTAGTTCGCTCTCATTCCAACCTCTTCTCATAGCCATGTATCTATAAGATACTTTTGGACCAAGAAGTTTTTGAATTCCCTCTTCGAAATCAATGTACATATCGTATTTAGAGTTGGCCTTAAATTTTTTGCCCTTTTTAGAGACAACTTTTCCTTTGGCCATCAAGTTATCACGAACAAAAGCTCTCAAGTCTTGATCGTTCGTTAATTTTTCGATCAGAATAGCTTCTGCACCTTTTAGAACTTCTTGATAAGTTGCAAAATGATGTTCTACGTTTTGGAAAGTCTTTGCCTTCACTTCAAGAGACATAGAATCAGAAACTGTACCATTACCCAAATCCCAAATCCACTGAGCGAAAGGTTCGATACCTGCATCTCTTGCCATTTTGGCTTTTGTTTTCTTTTTCTTTTTGTACGGACGATAGAGCTCTTCCAACTCATCGATGTCCATTGTCGTCACCAAACGCTTTTTAAGATCGTCCGTAAGATTTCCTTGGCCTTCGAGTTCTTTTACGATGAAAGCTTGTCTCGTAATAAGCTCGTCGTAATTTTCATTGGCCTCAAGCACATCTCTGATTTGTATTTCATCCAAGTTGCCCGTTTTTTCTTTTCTATAGCGTGCGATAAATGGAACAGTGCCGCCTTCTTTATGAAGAGCAATAACTGCTTGAATTGAATGCATGTTGATCTTTGGAAGGTATTTTTTGAAGTAACTTTCTATTGTAACAGCCATATATAGCTAAACCCCATTGTATTAATTTATCCAGCTTATCCAGCTTACAACTTGAACTATGTTGACAAACAGAGTAAAAATCGTGTTTTACTAACCTACCTAACTTATGGCTGGTGTAGCAGCTCGAAAATATATTCTATTAAGGGAAAAGATGGCAAGAGATGATTTAGCTCAGATTGAAGGTAAAGTTACAGACGCCGGTGCTGGTGGACTTTATAAAGTGGAACTTGAAAATGGGATGACCATTGCAACAAAGCTTTGCGGAAAGATGAGACGTTTTAATATTCGCGTAGTAGTTGGTGACAAAGTCACTGTGGGCGTATCACCGTATGATCCTTCACACGGCTTAATTCTCTTCCGTCACAAGTAATTTCGAGCCTTCATATTCTGCCTTAAATGTTCTATTTAAGGCTTATAATTAACGATAAGTGTTTTTAATCCCGCCTCGAAGAGTACATCGATGTAATTGTCACGTTTTTGCATAACAACTCCCCATCCATGAACTTTATGACTGATTGGAGCTTTGAGCTCGAAATCCTCTGTCATTTTATATTCGATCGGCTTTTCCACGGACAATTGCTTGTGTAGCTTTAGCCATTTTTTGTAATGATCTTGATCATCTGAAGACATATTTTTGAAGTCTTCTTTTGTGATTGGTGCATTAGTAGCTGGATTTTCTGCTGTGTGAGCGGGTCTTGGCGGTATTTTTACCTTTGCCGCTTTCTTTGCTTTTGCCTTTGGTTCAGCTTTCACTGCAACTTTAGCTTCGACCACTGGTTGTTTCTCAGCCTTTTTTTCGGCTTTTTTCGCTGGAGTTTTTACTGCTGATGATTTCACTATTGCCTTTTTGATGCCTTGAGTTTTGGTTTTGGATACTTTCTTCTTTTTTTGCATACCCATTCGCCCCTAAGTTATGTTAATTTTTTTTAAGCCACCTAAGTTTACCTAATAATTTTTTTTAGGTTCAAGGATGTTATATGTCAATAGCTTGTTCAGAATTGTTATCAACTTATCCCGAGCTTTTAAGCCTGGCCAAAGGAGATAAGGATGTTCTCATTGAGGATGTAAGTCCATCAGAAAAAGGAAAAAAGGGATCAATCGTTTTTATTTCAAACGAAAAGCACTTCGCTCTTGCGCTTCAAAATGGTGTCTCTTGCCTCGTTATTCCCTCTCAATTCAAAGATAAAGCACTTCCATTCATTACTACGCAAACTTTGCTGCTTTCACCGAATACAACTCTAGCTATGGCGCTAGTAATCAATAAGTTCTTTAATCCCGGCTATCCAAAATTAGAATCGCTCATCCATCCAACGGCCCAAGTTCACCCAACTGCAAAGATTGGTAAAAACGTAGAAATTGGCGCGTACTGTGTCATTGCTCAGGATGTTCAAATTGGAGCAAATACTAAAATCCATGCTCATGTGGTGATTGAGCACGATGTAAAAGTTGGGTCGGATACAGTTCTATTCCCGTTTGTTTTCTTGGGAAACAAAACTGAAGTAGGAAACAATTGCGAAATCAAACCTCACGCAAGTATCGGCACAGAAGGTTATGGCTTCGCCCACGATGAAAAAGGCAAACATTACAGAATTCCTCAAAGAGGTATCGTGGTCATTGAAGACAATGTTTCTATTGGCTCTCAATGTACAATCGATCGCGCAACTTTTGAAGTGACGAGAGTTGGTGAAGGCACAAAGATGGATAATATGATTCACGTAGCTCACAACACTCAACTTGGTAAACATGGACTTTATGCGGGCGGCAGCGTGATCGCTGGATCTGCAAAGATTGGTGATCATGTTGTTATCGGTGGACACTCTTCTATTGGTGGACACATCGAAATCGCAGACAAGGTCACCGTGAGCGGAAGAAGTGCAGTACCAAGCAGCATCACTGAACCTGGAATGTACGGCGGTCATCCCGTAGAACCACTAAAAGATCACTTAAGAACTCAAGCCTCTTTAAGAAAACTCAATCAAGGCCTTAAAGATTTAAGAAAAATCATGAAGCACTTAAACATCGCAGGCGACAAGGAATAGTCAGACATGAAGTTTTACATCACAACTCCGATCTACTACGTGAACGACACTCCACATATTGGGCATGCTTACACGACAGTGGTTGCAGATGTGCTTACTCGTTATAGAAAGCTTTTTGGAGATGAGTCTTATTTTTTGACCGGAACTGACGAGCACGGACAAAAGGTTCAAAAGGCTGCGGAAAAAAGGGGACTCGAACCACAAGTTCATTGCGACGAAATGGTTTTGAATTTCAAAAACATTTGGAAAGAATTGGATATCAATTACGATAAATTCATCAGAACAACAGATGACTACCACAAAAAGGTTGTCCAAGACTCCCTTCAAGAACTTTACGACAAAGGCGAAATCTATCTTCAAGAATACGAAGGTTGGTATTCTGTTTCAGAAGAAATTTTCTATACAGAAAAAGATTTGGTAGATGGAAAGTCTCCCTCTGGAAAAGAAGTTCAACTTGTAAAAGAGAAAAACTATTTTTTCAAAATGTCGAAGTACCAAGACAAACTCCTCGAGTACATCAAAAATAATCCTGAATTTATTCAGCCAGATGCCAAAAGAAATGAGACTTTGGGATTTTTAGGAAAACCTCTCGAAGATCTTTGTATCAGCCGGCCAAAAGCTCGCCTCTCTTGGGGAATCGAAATTCCTTTCGATAAAGATTATGTTACGTATGTTTGGTTTGATGCTTTGATCAACTACATTTCTGGAATTGGGTACAAGCAGGCAGATAAAGAAAAACAGTTCAAAGACACTTGGGCCGAAGCCATTCATTTGATTGGAAAAGATATTCTTATTACGCACACCATTTATTGGCCGACAATGTTGATGGCACTGGGAGTTCCTCAACCCAAAAAGATTTTTGCTCACGGCTGGTGGCTCACCGGCAATGCCGCAAAGATGAGTAAATCTGAGGGCGAAGTTGTAAAGCCCTTAGATATGAAAAGCATCGTCGGCGTTGATGGATTGAGATATTTCTTAACACGAGATATTTCCCTCGGAAACGATGCTCAGTTTTCTCAAGATCTCGTGATTCAAAGGGTGAACACGGAGCTTGCCAACAATCTTGGAAATTTACTTTCTCGCACAGGCCAGCTTATTAATAAATACTTCGAAGGAAAAATTCCAGACATTAAAATCAAATCTGACATCTGCGTAAGCCTTTTAAAAATGGCGACCGCTACTCCGGAAAAAGTAAGAGAGGAAGTTCTTCACTTTGCTCCACAAGCTGCTGTTGGCCATGTGGTTGAGCTTTTAACCGAAGCCAATAAGTTTCTAGAGACCGAAGCTCCTTGGAAAAAAGCCAAAGAAGATCTGAATGCTGCGGGTGAATCTTTAGTAACAGTGCTTGAAGTTCTCAGAATTGCGGGAACTCTGCTTCACCCAGTTATGCCTGGCAAGACGACTGAACTTTTAAAGCGCATAGGCTTTGTCGGTGAACCCAGCTTTGCTGAAACAAAGATTGCTCAGGCTTTAAAACCTGGATCCGAAGTCATTAAAGCAGATCCATTATTTCCGAGAGTTGATAATAAGTAATTATGAACTTACAACCTACATTAAAAGGAAATCTAACTACTCTAAGGCCACTGAAATCTGATGAGTTTGAATCGCTCTTTGCCGTCTCTGCCGATCCCCTACTTTGGGAGCAACATCCTGTTTATGATCGATATAAAAGAGAGGTCTTTGAAGATTTCTTTAAGCTGGCAATAGAATCTCAAGGGGCTTTTGCCATCATCGATAACTCCAGCGGGGAAATGATTGGCAGTTCACGTTTCTATGATTTGGATCCCACTAAAAAGACAGTCATTGTAGGTTACACTTTTTTAGCTAGAAAATATTGGGGCAAACGTTACAACGAAGAAATCAAGAATCTTATGCTCAACTACGCATTTCAATTTGTTGATACCGTTCTCTTTGAGGTTGGTGAAAACAATATGAGATCGCAACTTGCTATGAAAAAAATTGGTGCAAAATTAGCAGGAAAAACCAATCTAGATAATAAATCACGTTTGATTTTTAAAATTGATAAAAAAGACTGGAAGGATGTATGAACAAGCCACCTTTTATTGGAAACTACAAAGATTTTATGGAAGAGGATAATCAAACCTACAAAGGCAGTGACGAGCTTTTAGCTTACGGTGCGCCTGTAGGTAAAAAATTAGGATTAGAAAAAATTGGAATTCATGTTGTGACTATTCCTCCTGGTAGAAGGACATCATGGCCCCACGCCGAAAGTGCAGAAGAAGAGTTTGCCTACGTAATCGAAGGAAACCCTTCCGTGTGGAATGATGGCTACCTCACCGATTTAAAACCTGGAGACTTCATAGCGTGGCCAGCAGGAACTGGTATTTGTCATACGATATTGAATAACACAAAGGAAAATTGTTTGGTTTTAGTTGGAGGAGAGGCCAATAAAGATGAAAACAAATGTTACTATGCTCTAAACCCAAAGCGTAATGAAGAAATCAAAAAGACTAATTTTTTATGGGAAGATTGGCCCGAAAGAGATTTTGGACCACACGATGGAATTCCTAAGAAATGAGTAAGAATAAAAAGATTTTCAACGTTTGTTTATTTATTTTTTGCTCCGTAGTTCTTTATCTGCACCTTAAACATCAGAATAAATCTTACAACGCACCATCGAAAAACCAATGCGAATCTCTATTTAAGTAGAAAATTTGCTCTCTTTGGCACACGAGACCTTAGCAGTCTTTACAAATGGCTCTTAAACACTGGTTAAGTCTCTGAAAAAGCGCGATTTTGGTTGGCAGTAACACTGTAGTGTTTAAGGGGGGAATGTGAAATTCATTTTTATTGCTGTTCTATTTCTTGCTACAACTTCCAATGCACAATCTATCCACGAAAGACTGAAAGCTCCACTCGTCGGTGCTCACCGCGGTGGGAATTCTATTTCTGGCACTAACAATACCATCGAAAAATTTTTAAATATGATCAAAGCCGGTGGCGATATCATTGAAACTGACATTCAACCAACAAAAGATGGCGTACTCGTTATTTTTCACGACGCGATTCTCGATGATGATACAAACTGTAAAGGTAAAGTTTCAGAAACTACTTATGAGCAAATTAAAAAATGTACTCTTAAGGGCGGAAAAAAAATTGATACCTTTGAAGATGCGCTGATCGCTATCAACGGTAAAGCCATTTTGAATGCAGAATTCAAAGGTGATTTAAGTGTCGTTGTCCCGGCAATAAAACTCGCTCAAAAATATAACGCCTATGACTGGGTTTATTTTCAAACCAAAGCAGAAAGAGAAAGATATCTCCTGGCTCGTAAAACAGATAATAAAATTGCTCTTTTATACAAGGCAAATAATGTTACTGAACTAGATTGGATCATTTCTCAGCGAGATCCATATCTGGTCGTTATCGAAATGGAAAAAGACATGGCAACTCCTGCCAACATCAAGAAAGCTCATGAAGCGGATAAGCTTGTTTCCGTGAACTCCTGGAGGTATGGAAGCCTAGAGGAGTACTTTAGTGCAGCCTGCGACAAAGTGTTTAAACTTGGAATTGATATTGCCATCGCTAATAATATTCAGAGCTGTATTGGACAAAAGAAGTACTATAAGCACCAACCTTAGATCCAGTTCAAATCTTTCTAGTGATATAAATCAACCTCTTGAATAAAGTGTCCGTTATAATCGGATATGAATTAAGGGGTTTTTATATGAAAATAATTTTGTTTTCGTTTGTTTTTTTAATGTCTATTCAAAGTTACGCTGACTATCCTACAGATAGAAAGTGTGCCCACATCGCTGCATGGATCACTGGAAATGCATACGGTCTTAAAGTTGTCGATACTGACCTCGCTCCTGCCGATACAAATATTTATACAAAGTATTCCACAAATAAAAATCAAACAGAATTGTATCGCGGAAAAAAGCGTATTATTTTTAAAAAAACTGGTAACAGAATTTCTACTATCTATGATGGAAATAAAATTCATATAATGGATGGGAACTGCAACTTATTTCAAACTCTTCAAAATGGAGCAACATCTGCGGATAAAACTTCCATTCTCTACGATCAAAATCTTTGCCAAGAAATTGGTAAGCTTTATAGATCTGCAGGCATCAAGCACCCTACGGGTAAGGAACTGGAGGGTAACGTTCAAAATTTAATAATTGCTAAAAATAAGCAATTAGCACTGGAGGGTGTAAACGACAAAATTCCTTTAGTATTTGATAAGAATAATATCTACACCGCTCAGGGTTACGCTGCAAAATGCACTTTTCAAGCAAGCTACGAAAAAAAATTGGAAGGACTCTTTATTGAAGAAGAACCTCATTCAAAAGCATGGACAACTAAAGTTTGGGAAGCCATTCTACCGAAAAATCGAAATAAAGCACCTTCTTCCGCAAATCAATAGATAAATCATCTCAAATTCTTTGGCCCAAACGCCTCTGGCAAGAGCTCTTTAAAAGTATAAACACTTTTTAATTCTTTCAAGTTGCCAATCCAAATTTGTGTTTTGTCATTGAAAAACTCTGCCATCACTTGTCTGCACATTCCGCATGGCGGAGTTTGCATTTCGGTGTCTGTCACGACCACGATGTGCTTGAACTTCTTATCACCATTCTTGACGGCTTCAACAATGGCTACACGCTCCGCGCAGATCGTTCCGCCGTAACTTGCATTTTCTACGTTTGTTCCCACGTAGATTTCGCCTGCATTAGTGACAAGCGCGCTGCCCACTTTAAATTTTGAATAAGGGCTGTACGAATTGAGTCTTATGGCCACTGCTTTTTTGTGAGCTTTCTTTACGACATCAGGGATTTTCATTTTTACTCCAATGATTATGTTACGCTCTGATTTCATACTTTAAGAAACGACAATCGATTGGTCCATTGAAAACTGGAATGCGAAGCGTAGATTTTAAACCTAGAAGTTGCACCAACTCCTTATGGCCAGACAAAATCCAACATTCCCAACCCTTGAAGTTTGTTTTGAGAGAAAAACCAAGATCACGGTAAACATCTTTTAGATTTTCATCATTTCCTAAACGTTCCCCATAAGGTGGATTGACGATCAAAATCCCTGTCTCACATGGAGGCGTTAAAATATCCACGCCGGATCGGCCGATCTTGATGAAGTCTTGCAATCCCGCTTTATGTACGTTTGATTTTGCTGCCTTGGTTGCTTGATTGTCGATGTCGTAACCGAAAAATTGCAAATCTGTTTCTTGTTTTTCAAGATCAAAATATTTCTGAGTCAATTCATCCCAATCATTTTGGTTGAAGGATTTTAATTTTTGAAATTGGAATTTCTTTTTATTGAGACCCGGATATTGATTAAGCGCCATCATCGCTGCTTCAATCAAAAAAGTTCCAGATCCACACATAGGATCGACAACATTAGTTGTTCCTTTGTATCCCGCAATTCTTAAAAGACCTGCTGCTAAGTGCTCTCTCAAAGGCGCCATAACTGTAGTTTCTCGGTAACCTCTTAATGACAAACTATCGCCAGAAGTATCCAGAGCGACATCCACTCTGTCATCCACCACTCTGATGTTGATAATCAAATGTGGATTGTCTTTATCTACGCTTGGTCTTTCACCAAATTGATCACGGAATCTATCTGCGATGGCATCTTTTGCTTTCATCGCGACGTAACGTTGATCGGTAAAATTTCTGCCCCAAACTGTGGAGTGAATCATGAAAGTTTGATCTTTAGTGATAAATTCTTCGAACGCTATATCGTAAACTTTTTTGTAAAGTTCTTCAGGGTCTTGGGCTCTGAATGAAGTGATTGTTAAGAGAATTCTCGTGGCTATGCGTGAACAGATATTTGCTTTCATGCAGTCTTGCATATCTCCTTCAAAGTAAACTCCTAAGAAAGATTTCTTTACATTTTTTAATCCGATTTCCTCTAGTTCAGAAACTAAAGCGTCCTCGAGCCCTTCCGACGTCATTGCATAAAACAGCATAGCCTAACTCACTTTCACCAGCACCGATTTGAATTTCAAAGAACCCCGTTTATGCCAAAGTCCAGCCAAAGAGTCCACACCAAAAGGCGCTTAGTCGCTTTTGGCGAC